>DUKX01000225.1 GCA_013329085.1 Methanofastidiosum sp.
CGGATAGATAATCTTAAGACAATTGATAAACCTGGTCCATTTTTCCGAGAAGTTGCACGATTGGCAGGATGGATAAGTAGTGTTACATTGTTTGAAGAACCACTTATTGCCTTGGACCTTCAGAGTAAAAATAGAGACGATAAGGCATTAGAAATACTTAAGGAAATTCACGGCGAGGGAAAGAAGATATGGCTAGCTATCAAAAAAATCCCGATACCTTTAGATAAAGATAAATCACCCGAGATGGTGCAACACTCGCTTGCCGATTTGATGCAGTATTACAACCTGACGCACCCACAGTACGGAATTGGAATTTATCACAGCCTACGATATGTCGTTGAACATTTAGCATCTGGGGAAAATGCAAAAAAGGTTGAAAGATTTGTAGACAGAAATAACGATGTAAAATACCCAAATCTAAGAGGTAAAATCTACGACCTTTTTATTGATTACAACAAAGGACAGGACTTAACTAAAAAAGAGTTGGCAACAAGTCTCTGGGGTGCTTGGGATAATCTCAAATATGTAAACTATCTTGCTAGTATGGACAATGATTACCCACAACTTGAAGATTGGGCTAAAGTTTTTACAAAAGACGAATATTTCGTTCATCTTTACAAGGTGTCTGACTACCTAATTGATTGGTTGGTTTTAGATAAAGGAATAATTCAAATTGACGCAGATAAATTGGCTGAGCCTATTGCTTGGGAAAAGAATTTCCGTTTAGAGGGAAATTATGCCAAATTTGGACAATATGGAGAGGTAAGATTCTATCCTGAGAGGTCGCCTAGGTTTCAAAATAAGCAAGACAAAGAAGGTATTAACCCAGTTATGGACATATTGAATAAATTATTTGGGACCTTGGGGAAAGGTCTGGATGAAAAGTTATTATTAAAGAATGCCAGTTTTGAGAAAAGAGACATTTCCTCACTTGTTTCAAATATCAACTCAGTTTTCTTAAACGCACTAGAATCTGGAAAGATAAAGGCAAGGGTGCGTATTGTAAAAAAAGGCAATTTATACCAACTTATAGTTATGCTTCTCAATAAGCCAAAAGAAGAGACCATTACCGAGTCTTAAATATTCTTCTCGTTAGCCTTGGGCGAATCTTAACTAACCTACTTGAGTATCTTATATTTGGCATACAATGTCAGATTTACAATGGAAAAGCAAAGATTTTTATTTGAGTTGTGTTATTCGTGCTTCAGGATTTGAACTTGTAAATCTTGAAAGAAAAGAGCATGATTTCAGTGTTTTTGTCTTCGATATTTCTCCGCAAAAAGCAGAAGAAATAATTTCACTTCATTGGTCTAAACAATTAAAACTTCCAACTAGAGATTTGATTGAGGCAATAAACGAGTTAAGGACACGCCTAAAAAGCGGAGTGTAATATGCAAAATTTTAATGTTATCGAAAAAGCGCTTGAACTTTACGGAGAGGCTGATGATTTGGCAAAAGATTGGTTGATAAAAAGTTGGAGTCTAAAGGATGAAGATAAGAAGATTGCAAGATTGTATTACCAAAAGGCTTGTAAAAAGCGATTGGAATTAGCGAAAAGATTGGAGGGATTATGCAACCAGACAAAATAACATTTGACCCAGCAAAAGATATTAAGGATTCAATTTCTGAGATTACTAAAGTTGAAAAAGAGTGGGAAGAAATATCCTCGGAGGACATATTAAAGGTGTTAGGCCAGACAATAAAGAAAGATGATTTTAATAAACTTCTCGTTTTTCTTTGCCAACTCTTAGCTTATTCAGAAAGTAGTCAGATAAATCTTTCCTTTAATGCCCCAAGCAGTAGCGGCAAAAGCTATTTGGCTTTGGAAATCGCAGACTTATTCCCCAAAGAAGATGTCCTTAAACTTGGTTATGCTAGCCCGACTTCCTTTTTCCATACAACCAGCGAATATTCGAAAGAAAAGAATGGCTATGTGGTGAATCTTGAAAGGAAGATTGTGATTTTTCTCGATATGCCTCACTCCTTACTTCTGCAGCACTTGAGGCCACTTCTGAGTCATGATGAAAAGGAAATCCTGGTAAAGATTACAGACAAATCGGCAAAAGGGGGAATCAAAACAAAAGATATTTTTATTCGGGGCTATCCGGCAGTGCTTTTTTGCTCTGCAAACTTTAACTTGGATGAACAAGAGTTAACGAGGTTTATTCTTCTTAGCCCTGAAACTAATCAGGAAAAGATAAGAGAGGCTATTTATGAGCGGGTTAAAAAAGAAGCTGATCGAGAAGGCTATATTAAGTTGCTCAATGAAAACCCTGACAGGCAAGCCCTCAAGCAAAGAATTATTGATATTAGGGATTCTTTTGTTAGTGAGATTGATTTGGGAAATCCTGAAAAACTACTCCAGATGTTTTACGAGAGAAACAAGGTTCTCAAACCCAGACATTCAAGGGATATCCAAAGAATAGCTTCATTAGCCAAGGCGTTTGCTTTGCTTAACCTTTGGACCAGGGAAAGAGTGGGGGATGCTATTAAGACCAACGAAAAAGATTTGGAAAACGCTTTCAAGATTTGGGATGAGATAAGTGTTGCCCAAGACTTAGGCGTCTCTCCATATATTCTTAACCTTTACAAGGAAGTAATTGTTCCTGTTTATGAGGAGAAAGATAAAGCCGGTTTAAGTAGGCAGGAGATAATGAAGAAACACTTTGAAGTTTATGGTAGGCATATTGCCGATTGGCAACTAAGGCAGGAAATAATCCCAATGATGAAGACTTCTGGACTTGTTTCTGAGGAGCAAGACCCACTGGATAAAAGGAAACTCCTTATTTACCCCCTAGTCCAGCTCACTACATCTGGTGCTCAAGAAATAGTGAGTCGGAGGGGGGAGGAGGGGGCAACTGACGCTCAAATTGAGGATATTTTTGGAGTAAAACCTATATGAACAAACCACTATTACCAATAATCACATTTAAGAATATGATTTCTGATGAGAAGAAGGTTGAAACTGCCTATTTTAGGATATTTGAGATAGCCAGAAAAAACATTTTGATGAAAAGGATGTTGACAAGCCCCATGTCACAGACGTACACTGAAATACACAATGAAAAATCAATATCTAACAATAGAGGAGGTAGCCAAAATGTTGCGAGTTAATAAAAGAACCGCATATAGGCTGGCCGTTAAAGGGGAAATCCCAGCATTTAAGTTCGGAAGGTCTTGGAGGATAGATTCTAATAAGTTGGAAGGTATTTTTAAGACAAAGAAATGAAAAGTGATAATCAAATACAGGAACCGATGAATGTTGCCCTTTATGCTAGGGTTTCAACTGGCAGGCAAGAAAACGAACAGACTATTGAATCTCAACTTGATGAGGTTAAGAGAAAAATAGCCGAGGACGGAAATACTTTATTACCACAGAATGTATTTATTGATGATGGGTGGAGCGGGGAACTTTTAGCTAGACCTTCACTTGATAATTTAAGGGATGCAGCTAAAGAGAATAGTTTTGAGGCAGTCTATGTTTATGACCGAGGGAGACTCTCCAGAACCTTCTTCCACCAAGAACTTGTTATAAGCGAACTAAGCGACTTGGATATCCAGTTTATTTCACGCCATGATGTTAAAGCTACAACACCAGAAGAAAAAGTCTTGCAATCAATGCAGGGAGTATTCCACGAATACGAAAGAATAAAAATTGCCGAAAGAATGAGAAGGGGAAAAATGTATCACGCAAAAGAAGGCAAGATAATAAATGGCCAGGCTTTATATGGTTATACCTACAAAAAGAGAGAAGACGGGGAAGTAGATTATCTTATCAATGAGAATGAAGCCGGAGTTGTCAGGAAGATTTGGAACTGGTTTGGAAATGACAATCTGGCTGTTCATACAATTCAAAGGAAACTATTTGACCTAAAAATTATGCCCCAGAAGGGTAAATCTGGTTTTTGGTCCAAAAGTGTAATAACTCGACTTCTTAAACAGGAAACGTATATAACAGGAAAGGCCTTTTACAATAAATCGGAAGCGGTAGTAGCTAAGCATCCCATAAATGATGGTAAGTATAAGAAAGTTAAGAAAAGTAGTAGGAAAGTAAAACCTCGTGAAGATTGGATTCCCTTTGATGTTCCCAGAATAATTACAGATTACTCGCTATATGAGAAGGTTCAAAAGAAGCTCGAATACAACAGGGTTTATGTAAAGAAAAAGTCCAAATACGATTATNNACTGCGGTTGTGGAAATAAAAGAGTCGGGGATGGATGTAGCAAGAACGGGCACTTCTATTACAGGTGCATTGACCGCATTAGAAGCGGGGTTTATGAAAGAAAGTGTAAATCAAGTGGTATAAATGCTGCAATTTTAGATGCTTTGCTTTGGAAGGAGCTAAGAAAAAAGCTTTTTAGTTACTCAATAATGAAGAAATATGCCGAAAAGTGGATCAAATCAGTATCCGTTTTAAGTAGCGAGGATATGCTTGAGAAGCATAGATTGAATGAAATGATAACTAAGACTTCGGAAGAAGAAAATCGTTATTCAAAGGCTTATGGTGTTGGAACTTTGGAATTTGACCAGTTCCGAAATTTAATGAAAGATGCCAAAAAACGAAGGGTTTCTTATCAGAAACAACTATCAGAAATAGCCAATAAATCGGCAGAAGTTAATGTTCAGATAGAAATTGACGAGTTAATAACGGAAGTAATGAATGTCGTTAAGAATATGGATTTTAGTGATAAATTTAAGGTAGTTAGGGATATAATAGACAAAGTAATCGTTTCAGAAAGGAGCGGTGCAGAAGTATGGGCACACTTACCATTACCAGTCACAATCACCGAAAAGTTGGGATATGAGCCTCAGCGTAGGGATAGTAGGTCTTCCAAATGTAGGTAAGTCTACTTTGTTTAATGCGCTTTTAAAGAAGCAACAAGCTTTTGTTGCTAATTTTCCTTTTGCCACAATTGAACCAAATGTTGGAGTTGTTCCAGTTCCTAATGAAAAATTAAAGAGACTTGCAGAGGTAACAAAAGAAACTGAAGGTATGGAAAATCTTCCTCCGGAAGTCCCTGCTACTTGCGAGTTTGTAGATATAGCAGGATTAATTGCTGGTGCACATAAAGGAGAGGGATTGGGTAATAAATTTCTTTCTCATATTAGAGAAGTTGATGCAATTTGCCATGTAGTAAGACTTTTTACTGATAAGGATATTGTTAAAAGCGGTTCAGTAGATCCTAAGAGTGATTTTGAGACTGTTGAGACAGAACTTAAACTTGCTGATTTTCAGACTTTAGAAAAGCAAAAAGATCCAGGTAATACTCCTAATAAGGAATTAAGACTTTGGTGGGAAGTTGTAACAAAACTTAAATTTGGTTTAGGTAAGGGTATACCTGCAAGATTAATAGAATTAAATGATGAAGAAAAGGTTGTAGCGAAACAGTTAAGTATGTTAACTTCAAAACCGATTATTATTGCTTTAAACTGTGATGAGTCTGATTTAAAAAATTCTTCAGAGATAGAGGAAAAATGGGCCAAACAATTTAATGTTCAAAAAGATCAAGTAGTTGCAATATCTGCAAAGATAGAATCAGAACTAGCATCTTTAACAAATGAAGAACAAAACCAATATTTAAAGGATCTGGGAGTTTTCGAAAGTGGACTAGAAAGACTGATTAAAAAAGCCTTTTCTACATTAGGACTAATTACTTTTTTAACAGCAGGAGAGAAGGAAGTAAGGGCATGGACTATTAAGAATGGAATCAATGCTCAGAAGGCTTCAGGAGTAATACATACAGACTTCGAAAAGAAGTTTATCAAAGCAGATGTTTGTTCTTTTGATGATTTTATTTTATTTGGTGGTTGGAAGAAGGCAAGAGAATTAGGGAAGGTAAAATCTGAAGGAAAAGATTATGTAATGACTGATTCAGATGTAGTCGAGTTTAAAATCGGAACATGAATAGTAAAAATCCAACTGTATCTTTCGTAATTAGAACAAAAGATGAAGAGAAATTTATTGGTAAGGTTTTAAAGTATGTTTTTACTCAGACATACAAAGATTTTGAAGTGATAATTATAGATTCCGAATCAAAAGATAAAACTCTCGAGATTGTAAAAAAATTTCCAGTAAAGATATTCAGATTACAACAGAAAGACTTTAGTTATAGTTATTCTTTAAATTATGGAATAAGTAAATCGAAGGGTAAATATATTTGTATTATAAGTGGACATTCCATTCCAATTACTGATATTTGGTTGGATGAAGGGATAAAAAATTTTAGAAATAAAAAGGTAGCTGGTGTAACGGGGGTGTGTATTACAACTAATCCTCTTGGTTATTTTTCAAGAAGACTTGGTTTGTTAATAACATCTCTTTTTTTAAGAATATATAAAAAGAAAGATACATGTTGTTTGACAAATACAAACTCAATAATTAGACGAGATTTGTGGAAAAAGTATCCTGTCGACGAAAAACTAAGTGAGTGTGAAGATTATGATTCGGGTATGGAAGTAATAAGTAGGG
>DUKX01000242.1 GCA_013329085.1 Methanofastidiosum sp.
TTATGAGACACTTTAATCCCCTCAAGCCTTAGCATTATTTCTATAAGGCATGCCCCGACTTTGTACTCATAATGTATCTCTCTTATCCGCTTTATCTCTTTTTCTTCAAGTGGCTCTTCAGGTCGGCCAGGTGGCCTTAGAATTGGCCTTGATCCAGTACGCTTGTAGTGCAGATAAATCTGGTTTACTCTCCGAGATGTCACCTTCTGGATGAAGGCAATCTCGCTAGAACTAAGGCCACACTCTTTCATCTTGATTATCCAGGCAATCTTTTTGTCATTGAGCTTTGCCATACCCCAATAACATTTCCTCACGGGAAATGATTTTGGGATAAGACACTTAAATTTAAAAGCAAAAGATTTTTATAGTGGCCTTAATCCTTAAGGCACCGGAGAGTGTAAATTACGCATAATAAATCAATAGTTTTTATATTATGTATAGTATTAGGATCTTTGATAATCAGTATACCTAGAGCAGATGCCGAAGGATTTGTATATTCTTTTGGCATTTCACCCAAATCGACAGATATGGTGCCTTTTGGTAAAATCGAGATATTATCTGAGGTGGATATATCAGACCAGTATACAACTATTAATAATCAAATATATCTATCAGATGCCCCCCAAACTATTGTATTTAATACTTCTATCCCTAAATCAATTATAACTCAGATCCAGTTTATGTACCAAGATGCCAATTCTAGCTGGAATGAAGTAGGAATTACCTTGGATCCAGAAGTATCAAATGCTAGATTTTCACTGGATACTGCAGAAAGAAAAGGTAGCGATGGTTACCGCTTTAAATTAAACTACAAATTAAATACATCTTCAATTTATACTCTTAAACCTAACACACTTCTATCATTTGAATATTTTTTAATAACAAAGATGGGCGAAGCTGATATATCGAGTATAAATTTGGCCTTGCCTAAAGGGTATAAGCCGCTTAATAATTCTGGCTGGAGAGTCGAGAATGAAAGGTTCGTGTACTCGGCACAGATTTCCAAGACTTCGGGAAGTTTTTATACCATCTTCAACACAGATAATGATTATTCTGACTCATTGGAATCTTTAAAACAGGAAATAGCTAGCCTAAGACAGGATAATTCAAAGTTACTAGAAACGATTTCGGAACTCCAGAAAAGTGTCGATAGTTATAAAGTAGAAAATCAAAATCTTTCATCAGAAATTGAAAATCTTACCGAGAGACTTCTAAAGGCTGAAGAAGAGAGAAAAGTGTCCGATAGAATTTCAAATAACTTCTGGCAGTTCTCATGGGGGCTTACAATATTACTCCCAATATTACTGCTTTTCTTTGCTGAACTTAGGACAAAATCAGTAATAACTTCAACACAGCTATTGATAAGTTCAGTTGTTGGAACATTTGTAATTTTCTTGATATTGTATATATTATTCATAACTTAATATATTGTAAGTTATTGACCAGAAAAAATGAAAAGTAATTTAAAGATTTTATAGGCTATCGAATCTATAAGGAAGGGTTAATATGTCAAGAAAAATTAGAATTTATGCGTTATTATTCATACTAGGAGCGTTTTTAATTAATCAATCGGATGTTAAAGCTGAAAGTTTTCTTTATTCTTTTGGCGTTACATCGGACGCAGCAGATATAGATCCCTCTGTACAAATGAATATTTTGACAGATGTGAATATAGACCAGCAGTACACATATCTAACCCATCAAATCATACTTTCAGATACACATGGTAATCTAACTTTTGAGAACAGTATCCCAAAAAATATGATAACAAACGTAGATCTAAGCTATAAAGACTCAAATTCATCATGGACCAAATTAGATGTTACCTTTGATGAAAGTTCAACTAACACTAAATTTACAATAGACCCTGAAGGAAAAAAGGGGCTTTCAGATTACCAATTTAATATAATCTATGTTGTTAATACACAGTCCATTTTTAATCTCACACCAAGTACATTAAACTCATTTGATTATTTAATATCCTCAGACCTTGGCCCAGACGATCTGGCTACAATTAAGATAACACTGCCAAGTGGCTATAAACCATTTGACTCTTCGGGTTGGAGGCTCCAAGGTGGAAGATTCTTTTATTCAACAGTTCTATCTGGATTAGACAAGAATTTCTATTCAGTATTTTCTTTAGAAGAAGATTATGGCGGCTCAATAGATTCTCTAAAAAATGAAATCACTAAATTGACCCAAGAGAATGTAAAACTGACTGAAAATATAATTGAAATGCAAAGATCAGTTGAAAGCTACAAAGTTCAAAATGAAGAATTGACTTGGGATATCAAAGATTTAAAGGATGAGCTTATTAAATCAAAAGAGGAACAACAGAAAGCTAACATGAACACTGCAAACTTTAGATATCTCTCATGGGGATTGACTCTGTCGCTACCAGGGATGCAATTTGTCTTAAATGAATTGAGGGAAAAGAACAGGATATCTCCAACACAGCTTCATTTGGGTTCAGTTATCGGAACTTTCATAGTATTTATGGTGCTATATGCATCCTTATTTATTTAAATTTTTATTGAAAAAGAAATTTAATCGGATTTTCCAAATCCGAGTATTTTCATAAAAGAGAACATTGGATGTGGTTTTGGAAGTATTGTTACTTCTTTGCTGCATGTGATATAATTGAATTTTACCGTTCCTTGTTTGACTGCACGGTATGTTACTGTAAGCTTATTTCCATCACATTGGGAACTAACAAAAACAACTTTGTCTGATAGTATTGATGGGCAATTTCAGCTTCATATATTTTTATATCCGCAGGATCAATGCAATTAGTTCCGTAATTAATAGCAACTACAGTGAAAAATTCGCCTACATGAGTAGTCGTTTGCTGTGGTTCAAAATATGGTATAGCACATCCAAAAACAGACCCGATCCCAATCGTACTTATTAAGAAAATCAATGAAATCAGTATTACTGATAATTTTTTCATGTGTATGCCTCATGAATAATATTTTGCATTAATTTATATAGATTTTGGTAATCAATACCAAAATATTTTCAAAGTATTGTTTACTAATCTACAGCTAT
Organism: Methanofastidiosum sp.; assembly: GCA_013329085.1. Classification (GTDB taxonomy): domain Archaea; phylum Methanobacteriota_B; class Thermococci; order Methanofastidiosales; family Methanofastidiosaceae; genus Methanofastidiosum; species Methanofastidiosum sp9950u. The sequence continues at coordinate 3,049 of DUKX01000242.1, forward strand.
CATTACTTCTGTTGACTTTATTAAAACTTTCACTTTTTGTCCTTCTTTTAACCCTAAAGCTTCTATCGCTTCCCGAGTAATCATAGAGGTAATTGTGGATGGTTTTGTAACTTCTACTTTAACTGTAGCTGCAACTTCCCCCTTTTTTATTTCTTTAATAACTCCTTCCATACTATTTCTTGCACTAATTTTCATTTAGTCACCAATTATCAGATTAGCTTTTCAGTATTTAATACTATTTATTTTTAGTATATTAAATAGAAATAGAGGGCAATATAAAAAAAAATAGAAAATTTATATAATAGGTATACAGACTTTTCTATTTATTCCATCTTCAATTGCTTTTACTTTAACATTAATTCCGTATACTTCTTTTAGATTTTGTTCATTTACCGTATTGTCCGGTGATCCTAATCCAACAAGTTTTCCCTCTTTCATTAAAGCGACTTTTTGTGAAGAAATAAAAGCGTGGTCGGGAAAATGAGAAGACATTACGATGCTAAGTCCCATTTTTGCGAGATTATTAACTAATCTAAGAAGCCTTACCTGATTTCCAATATCTAGGTGGGAAGTAGGTTCATCAAGTAGAAGGATATCTGGTTGCTGAGTCAACACTCTTGCTATTAAAACAAGTCTTTGTTCTCCTCCACTCAGCTCCGTGCATGGTCTATCTGCAAGATGGGATATGCCAACAGTTTCCATTGCCTTATATGCTAATTCAAAATCTGTACCAGACGGAACTGAGAATAAACCTAGATGAGGAGCCCTCCCCATAACGATTAGATCTTGCACAGAATATGGAAAAGCTGAATAGTGAGATTGAGGCACATAGCCAATTTTTCTTGCTATCTCTTCATTAGTAAGAGAAGAAATATCTAACCCGTTCAATAATATTTGACCTTCGTCCAAAGGTAAAATCTTTGTTAGACATTTTATCAGCGTGGATTTACCTGTACCGTTTGGACCTAAAATGCATAACACTTCTCCTTTGTTCAAAGAGAAATCAATATTTTGGAACACGTAAGTACCGTCTATATAACTGAATCCACCTTTTTTTATTTGAAGTATAGATTTCAATAGTTCCACCCCGACTTTGATTTTCTTATCAAATACGCAAAGAAAGGCGCTCCAATTATTGCCGTAAGAATTCCGATTGGGATTTCAGTTGAAACGACAGATCTTGCAACATCGTCCACAAAAAGGAGGTAAGATGCACCAAGAAGCAGGGATGCAGGTATGAGTTTCTTATGATCTGGCCCAACGAGTATTCTACCGACATGTGGGATTATAAGACCAACCCAACCGATAATTCCACTGATACATACACAAGAGGCGGTTATTACTGTAGCACTCAATATAATGATAAATTTTAACTGCTCTGTGTTTATACCCATTGAACGGGCTTCTTCATCCCCTAAAGATAATACATTAATCCTCCATCTAATTAAAAATAACACAATCAATCCGGCAATTATTAATGGCCCAAGAAAGACTAAATCTCGCCTAGATACTGCGTTAAATGATCCCATTAACCAAAAAACAATAGCAGGTAATTTATTCCAAGGATCTGCTACGTATTTTATTAGAGAGGTAAGTGCCGAAAATAAGGCTGCGGTGACCATACCCGATAAAACGAGCATAAGTAAAGGTGTAGTCTTGTGTATTTTGCTAATTCTGTATGTGAAAGTAACTGCAAAGATTCCACCCAAAAATGCACAAAGCTGGACTATGTACACTTTTTCCCAAAGAAGTAAAGCTATGGCTGCCCCAAATCCAGCGCCTGCTGAAACTCCCAATATCTGAGGGGATACTAAAGGATTTTTAAAAAGGCCTTGGAAAGAAGCGCCCGAAACTGAGAGCCCAGCTCCTACAATCATGGCGGCGATTGCCCTTGGTAATCTGACATCAAAAATTACGCTTTCCATCGTTGGATCCCACGTTGGCTCTATGTAAATAATCTTAGAAAGAAATATCTTAATGATTATATCTGGTGAGATAGAATATCTTCCGACAAACATTGAAAATAGTAAAATAATAAATGGAATTAATAAAAGAAATACATTAACTGAGTTTTCTATTATTGATTTTTTATAAAATTTGATTTTGTTTTCCTGGTTACTTTGATTTTTCATTTAATCTAACCCTGGAGTAATGCAATGTAAGGTTTGATTTTCTTTTAGAGCCACTTCTAACGTATTATCATTTATCGAATCATATTCAAATTGTGATGGATTAGTTATCTCAAAAGCCCTTTGATAATTTAATCCAGCCTCAAAAAGAACGTCTGGAATTATTGATCCGCTTGGCCCATACAATCCTCTTATTCTTGCATTTTTAGAATAATCTATTAATTCATCAAAAGTTCCATTAACTAATGTTGAAGCAGTTATCATTACTATATCCGCATTAGAAAGTACTTTTTTATTCTCTTTTTCGCTGTGAATATAAATTTCCTTGGGGCCATAATCAACACTATCTCCGATAATTACAGACTCGAATCGGTCTCTTGGCCTCATCTCGGTTACATGAATCTCTTTGCACTTACCCAATAGTTTTCTTACAAACCCTCCGTATCCAACAATAGCAACAGTATCGTCTGGCTTTAGCATTTTCATTATATCCTCACATTCTTGGAATCCCCTCTTTTGTACTTGGGCTAATGACAAGAAAGGTTGAGATATGCAACTAATAGAGCCTACTGCAAAAGATCTCTCTTGAATATCTTTAGAAGGTATTAAATCATAGGCTACATCAAATAAGTCCTTGCCTATTAATTGTTTTATAGTATCAATTCTGTCTCTTAATTTTTGTTCTCCGTGGACTGCATGAATACCTGTAAAATTAATGACCATTCCGCATAAATTATGTGTCCCTAGAATTACATTCCATTCTTGTTTCAAGATTATTTTTTTTATTTTAGGTCTTTCTATTTTATTTTCTTCGTATAGATTCTCTAGAATACCTAAAGTTTTTTCCAAAATTTTTTCAGTTGTATAAGAATTCAAATCAACACCTCAAAAAAATAAAATATTAAATTAATTTTGTTTAGTTTGGTTGCCTTCTTTTCCCGCACCTTTTTGATTACCTTGGCCTCCGCCCTGTTGTTGTCCACCAGTGTAACCACCGCTTAATCCACCAACAGTGCTTGCATATTCTCCAGACAATATTTTATCGACTTGTTCTTCACTCAATTCATATTCAAATATTTCTTTGTAGAATTTCTTAATTTCAGTTTTTATGTCGACATCTTTGAATCTGTCTGGGTGTGCAATTTTAGCTAGCCATATAGGGTGTAATACAGCTGATTCGGCAGAAGGTCTGTTCCAGATAAAAACAGCACTTGGTAGCCTGTAGACTTTTTTGTTTTTAATTGCAGAGATTTTTGCCCATCTTGGATCATTATATAAATCTTCGGGCGTTCCGAAATCAATTATGATTATATCTGGATTCCAAGCTATCAATTGTTCCATTGAAATCTGGTCTAATCCTGAGTGTATTCCTTCTTTTTTACCCTGAGTAGATACATCACTTGCTGCATTTAAACATCCAGCGCTTTCAATACGTTCTTCCATGTATGAGCCAGTTCCATATGTAACGAGGTGACTGCTATCGAATCCGTTGAAAACTACTAATCTTTCATCTTCAGGTAAATCTGCTAGTCTTTCGTTCAAGAATTTTATTGTGTTGTCAAGATAGTCGCAGTATTTCTTTGCTTTCTCTGGTCTTTCGAAAACTTCGCCTAAGAAAGTTACTTCCGCTTTTGTTTGAGCATAGTTACCATCAGAGGTAGCCATAAACTGAACTACAGGTATCTTTGTATTTTTTTCAACTATTTCGGCATCCACATCCCCCGCTATAACAAACTGTGGGTTGGAAAATAATAGTTCTTCAATGTTTATAACGCCGTTAGTGCTTCTTGGTGCGGGAAGTGTCATGATCCTTGGGTCCATTGTTGCCAATAATTCTGACCTCTGGTGACCTTTCGATACCGCACATAATTTATCTTCAACACCTAAAATATGTGGGACTTGTCCGATAGGCCCTCCGAAAATAGCTACTCTCTCAATATTCTTGGGTATTGTGACAGTTTTTCCGGCCATATCAACAATCGTTCTTGTATCGCTAGTAGACTTTGTCGTAGTATCTGTTCCTTGGCCAATGCATCCTGCAAATAAAGACAAAGCTAATAGCAAACATACTAACAAAGGTATCATTTTTTTCAAATATATCGCCGATATGCCTAAATAATCATAACCTTATAAAAGTTGCTATTATTTAAAATAATTAATCTTCCGTAATAAATATAGCCATAAGAGAATATATTAACTTCAAAAATTAGTTATGACTTTAACTTTTTAATAATGTTAAAAACTAGTATCCCTGCAATAAATCCAATTGCCATATTTGATACTATCGAGATTAAAGTTGTTAGCAACATAACAAATATTTCAGATTTAGCCTTAATGTCACGAGCTAATTTAGCAAGTTCATAAGATACATAGAACAACATTGCTCCTACTATACTCATTGGAAACACAGAAAATAAATTTAAAATGGATTTTGACAAAAATAGACCCAAGCTTATTTCTATTGAGCCTTCTATTATATTAGCACCGCCAGTTCTTGCACCAAATGAATACTGGCCTGCTAGCCCACCTGCGCCATGACACATTGGAAATCCTCCAAAGAAGGGAACTATTGTATTTACTATTCCCATGTTAAGTAACAATTTCCGTTCAGATACTGGTTTTTCGGGAAAATAATCCTTAAGCAAAGCAGTGACTGCGATTACTGCGTTTGTCAAAGTAAGAGGAATTTGGGCTATACCTACCAAAATCATCCCAGTATAAATATCTTTAATAGAAATACTTGTGAGAGGTGGAAGTGTAAATCCGATATCGATTATGCTCATAAGCTGCCCCTTAAAAATCAGAATAGCAAATCCCATCAAAAAAAGAAGAATGGCTGCTGGGAGTCTAGTATTTTTTCTAAAGATTAGAATTATTAGAATAGCAACAATTCCAATGAGGATATCCGTTTTAAAGAATTCAAATCCTGTTAGAAACAGTGTAAATCCCAGGGCAAGAGTAATCCCTCTCGTAACAGATTTTGGGGTATACTTTACAATTATTTGGATTAGATTGGTAAAATAAAGGAATAACCATACAATCCCTAACCCAAAACCAGTTGAGTAAATAAGGGAAGGCGACCATCCTTGTGCAATGGCAACTGTTGCAACTGTTTTTTTGGGTTGCAATGGCATCGGGAGCTTGTATACTAATCCTAAGAATATATTCACAAGCCCCATCATTATAAGAAATCCTGCAGGATTAAGGCCATTTACTACAATATACCCTATAGCCAAAGGGAGTAATGTTCCAAAATCGCCCATTGACCCTGCAAGTTCTCTCAAATTAAATTCAAATTCTCTTATTTTCATGATATCAAATTTTATGAATTATTAATAAATTTTTAGTTTTTATTGGGCATGGTTGATTGTATTATAATGAAAATCTATTATCCGATACATATTCTTTGTTTTCAACTTTATTAGTAGCCCATCCGTCTTTTACGTCAGGCCTATAATCAAAGTGTGAGACATATGGTTTAATGTCTAGGACTGGTGTTTTGTCAATAATATCTATTCCTGACACCATTATTTTATTTCCCTCTACGCCCTCAATTTTAAGGATAGATAAACCAATATTATTCGGTCTTTTAGGCGCTCTAGTTGAAAAGATTCCTCTTTCAACATCATCCAGAAAAGGTGTTACTTTTAATGAAAATCCTTTTGAAAGATGAAAATGATAAATTAAGAAAATATGGGAAAATCCCCCTATGTCCTTTAATCCATCAGAAAATTCAGGAAATATTTCTATTACACCTTTGTTATTAGAAAATACAGATTGGATTGGAACGTTAGTCTTCTCCTTAAATTCAGAATGAACAATTCCGATAGGAGTATAACATATTTTTTTCATGAAAAATATTCTTAGGTCTTTTTATAAATATATTCAAAAAGAAGATTAGAAATAGTCAGAATGCTTCTTTATAAAATTATAAAGTTGCTTGTCTTCCTCTCTCTTATTTAGGATAGAATATATGTTGTGGAGATTTACATATATGTCCCCAATTTGAGGATGATCTGGGCCGTATTCATGTATCAGTATTTGAAGCCCTCGTGTATAGAGCTCTTCTGATTCACCAAACTTTTTCATCTCTTTTAAGAGGTTAGCAAGTGAGCAAAGTATAGGGATGAGCTGAGAATTTTCTTTCCCATAGTCCTCTTCTTTCAGCTTCAATACTCTTTTGTAAAGTTGTTCTGCCTCTGGATATTTCCCTTGAGATTGATAAACAAATGCAAGATTCTGCAAAACATTTAGAACAACTATATCCTTTGCAGAGAATATTCTTTCAAAAATGGAAAGT
>DUKX01000098.1 GCA_013329085.1 Methanofastidiosum sp.
ACTGTTTCAAGGATAGATATATTGATTATGATTGCCCTTAATATCATTATTGCTCTAATAGTTTTTATCAGATACAACGAATTTCTTGCTTTCTCATTTGATGAAGAATTTTCTGAAGTCACAAACGTTCCTGTCTTGAAGACCTATATTGTTTTACTTTCTCTTGTAGCCTTGACAGTTGTAGTCTTGGTAAGTGTTGTTGGGATAATCTTGGCAATGGCACTTCTTACACTTCCCGCAGCAACAGCGAGTATCTTTACAAATAGTCTCAAAAAAATGATAATATTCTCTATTATTATCGGAATAATCTATATGATCATAGGAATCGGTATGTCTTTCTTCCTTAATCAACCATCTGGGGCCACAATTGTCCTTGTTTCAGGTATATCCTATCTCGGGATTTTAGGGATAAAGTCTTTAATACGAAAATAATACTTAATTTTAGAAGGGATAGAATGTCTGTTATTAGTATATCAATTAACGATGAACTACTAGATAAACTCGATAAATTGCTCACTGTTAAAGGATTTTCAACTAGGTCTGAAATCTTTAGAGAAGCATTGAGGGATTATGCCACAACTGAAGTATGGGAAGATGGAAAAGGGCCTTTGGTAGTTACAGGCATGGTAATCTCGAGTAAGAAATCAGAAAGTCCATTGAACACTATCCACCACAAATACGAACATGTTGTTGAGACAACTTTACACACGCATCTGGACGAAAAAAATTGCCTTGAAATATTTATTCTAAAAGGTGAGACAAAAGAGATTAAAGAGTTTTTAACTGAACTAAAAGGTCTAAACGGCGTCAAGGCAGTAAGGCATGCTTTACTTTCTACGGAGGTATAAAGTAATGCAAGTGTGCGGGGTAGATGAAGCAGGAAGGGGCCCTGTCATAGGGCCCCTTGTGGTCGCTTCTTTCTCAATATCTGAAGATAAAATTAAACAAATAGAATCGCTCGGTGTAAAAGATTCAAAGAAACTTACTGCAAAAAGGAGAAAGGAATTATTTTCAGAAATATTAGAACTTAAAGGAAAATATTATTTTAAGGTATTGAGTCCTGCTTTTCTTAACAAGGAGATGAAGAAATATAATCTAAATGAGATTGAGCTTTTAGCCTTCAAGGAAGCTATTGTTGGACTTAAAGTTCCAATTAATAGGGCGATATGCGATTCATGTGATGTTAATGCAAATCGATTCTCTGATAATCTAAAAGAAGCCCTTGGCGATGAATTTTCTTCATGTGAGATTATAGCTTCTCACAAAGCCGAGGATAAATATCCAATAGTTGCAGCCGCTTCAATACTTGCAAAAGTGAAGAGGGATGAGCTTATAAAAAAAATAGAAGAGGACGCGGGAGTTTCATTTGGAAGTGGTTATCCTAGTGACCCAAAGACTATAAAATTTCTAGAAGATTACTATAAATTAAATAATAGTTTCCCTGATTATGTGAGAACAGAATGGAAAACTTTAACTAATATCAAATGCTCTCTTAGCCAGAGAAAGCTATTTTAGCTTATTTTATTTATCATTAACACCAATTTCTAGGATCATAACGATTATTATTGCCGTTATTGCCCCGAGTATAAAGTTACCAAATATTAATCCAAAGAGGATACCCAAACCAACACCGATGAACATATTTCTTGCTTCTGATTTTGATTTCTTCTGTTTTATTTGTTGTTCCTTTATCTTTTCTTTTTTCATGATAGTCTCCCCCTACACAGAGTTTTTTTGACCCCTTAATATATTTTGCCCTTGATATCCATTTAATAAGAGATTTATGGCCACCAACATGTCTATCTTTAAGGTATCAAATATCTATGGATAAAAAATTATCTAAGTTTTAGAATAGAAGGGCTAGAAATATAAGTCATACCGAAGAAAAGAATCTCATGCGATTAAAAGAAATGAATTCTATCCTATATGCAATCCTTTTAGCATTCATCTATTTTATATTTTTCATAGGTATTAACTTTATTTTATTTAAGAATCACGATTTTAAAACGCCTTTAATAGGAGCTATTACTTTCTCTGTTGCCTATTTGACAATAAAGAGACTAATGGAACTTAGAATAGAAAAGAAGATAAAAAAATAATTTATTCGGGAACTTTTGCGAACATTCCTACTCTTTCACTCTTCTTTGGAATTCTCCTGACGTCAACTATAATGAAATCTTTGACAGCCCTTACAGCGCTAAAAGGAACAAGAACTAGATTCTCCTTGTCCGTTATCATATTATCCAAAATGACGTCAGTTGTAGGTTCTACAACAAGAGCTATGAGTTCTCCTGTATCTTCATTTATGACCATGTCAAAAAGGGTCCCTATCTCATGGCCCTGTTCAGTTACAATCATCTTGTCTCTTAATCTAGTTGCTGCAATTTTACCCATAAAATCCCCTTATAATATATTTTTATAGTATTGTTTGAATATAAGTTTTTCCTATTGTTTTTCAAGTAATTCTATAATTTTGTCAAGTTTTTCCTGTGTCATCAAGGTATAAGGGCTTCTTTTTGCCTCAACCATCTGTGTAGCCTGTGGAAACTTAACAAATTTATCAAGAATGTATCCCAATATGTAGGTCGCAATAAAAGACAGAGGGACAAGCACCAATAGAAGCTCGGTAGTTTTAAGATCAATGATAAGTTTTATCTTATCAGACGCCGCTATGATAAGCAGTGCAAAGTTTACGTAGACCAAAAACTGCCTACCAAGATCAAATCTATACTTTTGCTCTAAAAGAGACCTTCTTATGCCTTTTAGTTTTTCCTTTGACATAAAATACCTCATATGACTTTTTTATCTTTTAAGAAAGAAACAAAACAGTTCTTACTACAAAAATAAAGTCTAGTGAGGTGTTTTTTATCCTTCCACAACTCTAGGACTATCCGATTTTTGTCTTTTATATCGAATTCAGTCTGACAATACGAGCATTTTTTAATTTTTTTTTCCATTTACCTCACCAATCGGGAAACAGTATCAAATATAAAATTTTCTATCAATTAAAGAAAAAAATTAAATATTTAAATCCCTTAAGGCAAGTTCTATATCTTCTGCCTTTATGGTTTTTCTTTTAGCATGGGCCGAATAATCTTTCGCCTTTCTTGCTATTATTCTCGAATAGTCCTCAAGAGCAACGCCTAATACTTTGCATGCATCTTCTGAAACTCTTTCTGCCCCCTCTTTTCTAAGTAGTCTTTCAAGGGGAGCTAGAGGAAGTTCTTCTGGCTCTCTCATAATAATACCTCCTTGGATTGCCGAAAAAGGCAAAAATTAAACTTAAAATTATTAATAAAAAGTCTTATTTAAACTTTTCTCTAAAAAAGAGGTTATGTCTTATCCCAAAATCATTTCCCGTGAGGAAATGTTATTGGGGTATGGCAAAGCTCAATGACAAAAAGATTGCTTGGATAATCAAGATGAAAGAGTGTG
>DUKX01000176.1 GCA_013329085.1 Methanofastidiosum sp.
TTTGGTAAGTTCTAAGTAGGTGTGGTCATGAGTTTTGAACTTTTGGGGGCAGATATCGTCAATGTACTAAAAGAGTTTAATATTACTTCTCCTACTGATATCCAGAAAAGCTCAATTCCACAGATACTTGCCAGGAAAAATGTATTGTTGATGGCTCCCACAGGCGCAGGAAAAACAGAGGCCGCAATCTTCCCATTGCTGAAAATGGTTAAAGACAGCAAAACGCCAGGCATAAAGATTCTATATATAGCCCCTCTCCGGGCCCTTAATAGGGACCTTCTATTAAGGCTTGAAAAGATAGGGGAAGCGATGGGGATTACCATCAAAGCAAGACATGGAGACACAATTCAGAGCGAGCGAAGAAGGCAGAGTTTGAATCCTCCTGATATTTTGATTACTACCCCTGAAACACTTCAAGCGCTTTTTACCGGGAAGAAGTTAAGAGAGCATCTGAAATCTGTACTCGCTGTTGTAGTTGATGAAATTCATGAAATAGCTGAGGACAAAAGAGGTGTGCAGCTAAGCCTAGCTCTTGAGAGGCTTGAAAGATTAAAAAATGGCAGAATCCAGAGGATTGGGCTTTCCGCAACTGTTGGCTCCAAAGAGGAAGTTGCAAAATTTTTAGTAGGAGAAGGGAGAAAAGTTGAGATAATCCAATCTCAGATAAAAAAAGAGTTTAATATTGAAGTTGAAACTCCTAAAATCTTTGAAGAAGATATCATGGTAGCAGAAAACCTAAAAATATCCCCTTATGTTGCATCATCAATTAGGAGGATTAAGGAGTTAATTGATGCCCACAAAAGTATTCTTCTTTTTGTCAATACCCGGCAAATGGCCGAAACTCTTTCATCAAGATTTAATCTGATGGAAATGAATTTCATTGATGTACACCATTCATCACTCTCCAAAGAAACTAGGATTGATGTTGAAACTAGATTTAAGAATGGTGAAATTAAGGGTATAGTATGCACTTCAAGCATGGAGCTTGGAATAGACGTTGGTGCCGTTGATTTAGTTATTCAGTATGGGAGCCCAAGACAAGTATCAAAACTCTTGCAGAGAGTTGGCAGAGCAGGACATAAAACTTATCTTGTTTCAAAAGGGATTATCCTTTCAAGCGATGAAGAAATATGCGAGTCTGCAGTAATAGCAAAAAATGCATTAAACTATAGGATTGAAAGATCAGAGATACCTGAAAAATCACTTGATGTGTTATCCCACCAGATAATAGGGCTTTCAATGGAAAGTAATGAGGTTTCAATAGAAGAGGCTTATTCCCTCTTTAAAAAATCCTATCCTTATAGAAATATGAGTAATGAAGAATTTTGGAAAGTATTATATTTTTTAGAAAGTATAAAGCTCATTTGGATAAATAATGGAATAACTTACAAAAGGTCTAAACAGGGCATGTTTTATTATTACGAGAATTTGTCAATGATTCCTGATACAAAACAGTATAGGGTCGTTGAAGTTGGAACTGGTTCATCTTTAGGTGTTCTTGATGAGAATTTTATCGTGTCAAATATCGAGGTCGGTGGAAACTTTATAGTTCGTGGTAGAACCTGGAAGGTATTAAACATTGAAGAAGAAAAAATAGAGGTAACTGAAACTAGGTCTGTCGGTGCAATTCCTTCTTGGGAAGGCGAGCTTATTCCAGTTCCACTATTTGTCTCAAGAGACGTTTTTGAAATTTTTGATGATAAATCCAAAATAGAAAAATTACCATTAACTAAGGATACAAAACAAATCCTATATGAATTACTCGAGGATCAATCAAAATACTTCTCTTACTCTAAAAATTCACTAGTGATTGAAGATATAGGGGAGTTTGTGATCCTGCATGTATTTAACGGGTCCAAAGCAAACGATACGCTGGGCAGGGTCATAACATCCCTCCTGGCACAGAGATTTGGGGAATCAATAGGGANNGAGGACAGACCCATACCATATAATGATTAAATTCCCAGTTGGAATCAAAGATGGCGGTGGCGTAGTAAAAAATACCCTTCTTGAATTAAACGAAGACCACGTAATACCGATCCTTGATATCGTCTTGAAAAATACTCCCCTTTTTGAGTGGAAAATGATACAGATAGCAAAGAGGTTTGGGGTCATAAGGGCAAATTCTGACAAGTACTTGATGAAGAACATATTAAAGCTCTATAGGAATACACCACTTTACGAAGAAACGTTAAATGAGTTATACCACGACAAACTTGAGATTGAGCCTGTAAAGGAATTTATTCGGGATTTAAAAAATGGGAAAATTAATATAATTGTCAATAAAAATACTGAGCCATCTACCTTTACAAGATATCTGCTTGAAGGCTCTTCATTTGAACTCTTGCATCCAAAAAGACCCGATAAAGAAATTATAAAATATCTGAAAAAAAGACTCCTCGAGAAACGAGTCACAGTCGCATGCCTTCACTGCAGAAACTGGAAAACAACTCTTTCTGTAAATAATTTCGAGGATCATCCAAAATGCCCCCAATGCGGAGCACGATATGTTGGGATTTTGAGGAGACGGGGAGATTTAGAAATAGTCCATAAAGGGCACAAAGGAAAAATAGATGAGGAAGAAAAAAAGACCTTGAAAGAGATTAAGGATTCAGCGGATTTGATCCTCCCATATGGTAAAAAGGCGATAATAGTTCTAGCAGGGATTGGGATAGGCCCAAGAACGGCAAAGAGGATATTGGCAAAGGATAGAAAAAATGAAGAGGACCTTTTCAAGGACATCCTTGCCGCCGAAAGAGTATACGCTAGGACTAAGATGTTCTGGCAATCAAACAAACAATAATTTCATTAGGTCTTCCAAAGCGTTATTTGTGGCTTCACCGTTTCTGCCGCCAACAATCAAAACACTATTTTCGTAGAAGACATTTCTTAGATATTCCCACTGGCCAAATGACCTTGACCATACTACCTTGGATACATCTGCATCGTATAGATCCTTTATTATAAGATTATTGTTTTCGTTTCCAATAAGAATTAGATTCCTCATTACCTTGTCAGCTCCAGTGACGTCTATATCCCTTTTTATTAGCGAAGCAGGCTCAACCTTAACTGTCGAGTCATAGAACAAATATAGTTTTGATTTTTTCTGGCTGACTTCAAGTTCTATACCATCGCCATCCTTCTGCTTGTAGTTTGAGTCAAGTATATCAATCTTGAAATAGTTCTTTGGGCCGTATAATACCTGCGGGTCGCAGCATGTTAGATCTATTTTATCGCACAATATTACATCAATTGTGTCATAGTTGCACTTTTTGAATCTTGGATGTAACGGATTTAAATCAAGAAAATCATCACAGGTCCCATATCTCCCATCTTTCCCCGGATTGATGTAGACTGGTAAAGAAACTGGGAATTTAATCGAAGCGTTACATTCTTCCCCTGGGGTCTCAAATACCGGTATCTGCTGTTCTTCAGGAGATAGATTTCCATCACCGTTGATATCAACTCCTAAAGCAATCATATCTTCCCATAGATTTGATATGGTGAGATTATAGTCATTGGGGTATGTAACAAATGGCATGCAACATGGTGTTTCTTCGATAGCACCATAATCCTTTAAGGAATAAACATCAAATTCTGCGAGCATGCTTTTATCTGCTCCTTCAAAGACTTTTATCCCATCTATATAAAAAACTGGTACTGTCCAGATGGTCTCTTCAACATCATTGATAACTCTAGTTCCACGCTCAAATATGAAATATGGATCATTCTCATACTGTCTTGTGGGAACAGTTGTAAATGAGCCGTATCCCCCTTTAGGATCACATAGGCCAACGCAGGTGCAGCACCTTGAGCTGTTTGCGTCCATTACCATTATGAAGTCATTACTCTTACCCGTAAAGTCAGACACTCTAAGATAGACTTTGTATTCTCCAGAAAAGCTTCCTCCGCTTTTAACCTTAAACTTGTCGTCTTTAGAAGTTTCTTCAGTAGTTGGGCTATGAATGTCAAGAAGTGTTACAGTGTACCAACCAAATACCCTAGTGTCCCCTACTTTAAATATAGTGTCTGGGGAATAAATAGGAATGCCATAGATAAAGTAACTTATATTCTGATCTTTAGAGCGGTACACCCCGTTATTAATTATTGGGTATTCCTTATCGAATAATCTGATTTTATAGGAGTTATATGGTACATCATACAATGGTCCGCCACAACCAGCAAAGACTTTTCTTTGGAATGGCGTATGAATATACGCTACTCTGTAAATGATATCGGACATATTAAAATCAAGACAATAATCATCAGGGGCCTCAGTATCTGAGAGTTTTATGAATATCTCCTCATGCGTTTCGTTATAATCAAACACCTTATCTCCATCACCATAAGGATAAAGAAACGATGAATACTTGTAGCCATCATCCCACCAGAGGGATTTCAAGCCATTGGCCACTTTTATTGAATTCACTGAAGCATTGGCCGGGTCAATTCTTATTACATCATTAGCATTAAGATTCTTCAAAGAAACTTTATACTCTTCGTATATTGTGTTTTCAATCCTCCCAGTGTGTCTGTTGGCAATAAGAAAAGCTAACTTTGAAGCAGAGATGATATCTGAGGATGTTGCTGTTTCGCCAACAACTATTATGGCTTTTACATTGTCGCCATCAAAAAAGAAATCATCTCCAGGGACAGAGGAGGCGCCTATATTAAATGGGAAAAATATAGAAAATACAATAATTGAAAGTAATATTAGGCCCTTTCTCATATACCCACCGATATCGATTCATTATTTTTTCTTTATATAATTGTTGTATCCGTAGTATCCTCCAATTAGCAATACCAATATGAGTCCTATCATTACACCAATTCTTATATTACTTACTGATTTCTCAACTGGTATATCTATGTTCTTTTGGAATAGGTAGACGTTTAGATCTTGTTTTTCTTTGTCTCCGACTGCCCTAATCCTTAAGTTTAATTGATATGTTTTTTCCTCTGCTGTTGATTTGACATCTGTGGCCAATACAACTTCTGCTTTTTGCCCAGGTTCAAGAACCCCAATATAATCATTTTTGGATGTAAAGTCAAACGGCTGCTCTGACCTTTCAATCGCCTCAACGATTATTGATTCGGCTTTCTCCTCCCCCTTGTTCTCTATTGTGAGGTATATCTTTGCACTCCCTCCTGCTCGTACAGGTTGGGGAACAAGGCGATACTCTGTGATTTCAAGTTCAGGTTTTCCCTTTATATCTAAGTTCAATTGAAATTCTTCTTTTAGAAGATTGTTTGAAGAATCCCTGTATTCAACTATCATGGGTACAATGTAAGTCATTTTCTTTGCATCATTGTCAACATTTATCAGAAATTCTGCATCCTTTGCAGCTCCGCCTGAAAGTGTTCCAATATTGTATGAGCTCTCATAAGATTTTGATAATGAAAAAGGCTCTTCTAGCTCAAGGTAGGCTTTCACATATTTTGCACTTTCAGTACCTTGATTTGCAAGATTTACCTTTATCTTTACATTTTCATTTCCAGGTTTCACATTTTCGGGGGCAGATGAGAAATTAACGACCATTATTTCAGTTCTTCCGGAAACCCTTAGACCAAATTGGATCGTGTAAGGTCTCGGGTAAGGTGTCGTGCCGTCATAAAAGTAAAGGACAAGTGTCATCGGATAATTACCGGATGTTATTTTTTCATTTGCCCTGAGTTTAAACGAAAGCAGTTTTTCCGTGCTGGCTTCAAAGTCGCCAATATAAATTGAGTCTGAAGTATTCTCGGGCATAAAAGGAACTATAGTCCCTGCAGGTAGAACGGTCAAGCTTGCTTTTACAGTGTAGGCTTTCATTGACCCCTTATTAGAAAGCAAGATTTCAAGATCAAAAGCCTCTCCTGGCTCTACATTTAGTGGATTTGTTTTTACTTCCTTAATAACAAACTCATATTGACTCCTGCCAATTTTGTATCCAACAGGGCCTTTGATTATTACATTTACCCCAACTTGAGAAACATCAATTACATTAATCGTGATATCATTTACTTTGAGGGATTCGCCTTCAGAGACATAAACTCCCAAAGGCCCAACAGGAGCTGTTCCTTCTAGGACCATAAACGACGCCATCGTATTTTTATAATCAGTAAGTGCCACAGCATAAGGCCCTACAAAGATAAATTCATTATCATAAAGATGTCCAGAATAAATCACGGCATCTGTACTTCCATAAACGCTTGGTGCTAAAATACTCATTAAAAAAACTCCAATTAAAAACATACTAATCTTTTTCATGATATACCTCCATTTTTTTCTTGATTAATTTTTTTGTGTCTTGAAATATTTTTTCTTGTACTACTAAAAATGATGGGAGAAAAATAAGCGTAACTCCCATGCAGCTAAAAACTCCAACGAATAATATCTTTCCCATAGTATCAAGAATTGATAAAGACCCAGTGAGCATTGCAATGAATCCAAATCCTGCAACAATCGATGAAACGACAATCGGTTCAACAACACCTTCCATTGTCTTCACTATTTTTTCAATAATTATTGGGGTCCTTTCAAGATTATATCTGTTTATCGTCTGTATTGCGAAATCTATACCTATCCCTGCCATCATTGAAACAACACCAACAAGTTCTGAGCTTAAAGAAATACCTGCGAAGCCTGATATTCCCATCATCCAGACTATTCCTAATCCAACGCATATCAAAGGCATTATTCCATATCTTATTGATCTAAAGGTTAGAATAACACACAGTAAGACTCCTATAATACCAAATGTAGATATCTTTGACATTTCTGGTAAGATTATTCCTGTAAGCTCTCTACCCATTGCTATGTCGCCTCCTGGCTGAACATTCAATGTAGTTTTTGAGATTATTTCTTTTACGTCGTCATATACCTTTATGTTATCGATACCTTTGATGACATTAAGTCTGATCAGCATATATCCAAGGCTATCTGAAACTTCAACTCGATTTTTGAGTTCTTCTTTCGGCAGGTATATTTCATCAAGCTTAAGGTCAAAAGAAGAGCCCTCTATCCCGTAAACATTCATAAGTTCTTGATTTAATAGATAGGTTTCCTTCAATATGTCTGGAGAAAATACATTTTCTGAGTTGATTACAACAATAATAGAGTTATATCTTTCAAACTTGTCTTCCATCTTCATGAACACTTGAATTTCTTCAATGTCATTGGGCAGCTGACTCATATCGTCTCCTTGTTCTATCTTGATGAGGGAGATTCCAGATCCTAAAATTATTGTTATAATAAATGACAATATAAGAAGTCTCTTGGGATTTTTCCCGTGAATATCTGAAAAATCTCTTATTAGTTTATCGTAACGTGACATATTACCACTCCCTCAAAGCCATAATTGAAGGTAAAAAAACTAAAGCCCCTATAAGACAACTTATTATTCCCAAGGATAAAGCAGTTCCAAGATGGACCATCATAGGCATTGAAGAAAGTGCTAGAGCCATAAAGCCAGCAACTGTTGTTGCACTTGAACCTATTGTGCCACGCCCAACACCTGCAACCATAGCCACTACTCTTTCTTCATTGGGCTTACCTTTTTTTGCTTCTTCGTTATAACGTAATACCATAAATATTCCGTATTCTGCACCGAGACCTATAACAATAGCGCCAACACTCGCTGTAACGAGGCTTATTGGGATGCCAACATAAGATAGAATACCTGCAGTCCAGAGCACCCCACAAAGGAGGGGGATGATAACAAATAATGATTTGAATCTTAGTATTAAAATCAGTAATAGAAATACAATAATAGCAGATATTGCCATAGTTTTTAATGAGTCTTCTCTCAAAACTCTAAGAATAGTTTTATTCAATACTGGTGATCCAGTTATGGTATAATCCAATCCATACAACTGTACTTTCTCAGTTTCTTCTTCTACTATGTCAATTGCAGATTGAATTTCCTCTTCACTTCTCACCCCGCTCATCCTGACCATGACTATGGCTGATGTATAATCTTTTGATATCAATCCTGGTATATTCTTTGCTACCTCTCTCAATGCTACTTCATCTGAAGGAATTCCCTTGAAGATTGAATAATAGACAGTTCCAGGACCAATCACATCAATTATCTCCGGTCTAGACTTTAATCTTTTCTCAAGCTCATATATACTTTCAAGGCTCTGTTTATTTCTTATGTCATCTACAACATCAAAATCAGTTTCCAAGAGGATTATAATTCCTTCTTCTTGGCCAAATTCACTGTTAATGAGATTTTGAGTCTTTACAACGTCAAAGTTTTGGGGAAGCTCTTTCATGAAATCCGATTCAAACTTTAAGTTTAATGCGCCAAACGATAAAAAAATAGTTATCAGTAACATTGAGACCACTATGATCTTACTGTACTTGTATTCAATAAGCGCAAGTTTTCCAAAAAGAGTATCTCTTAGCTCTTTCATCTATTCACCTCAAAAACTTCTCTCATAAAATCTTCATATTGGAGAAGTTCTCTTTTCAGATTTTCCATTTTCTCATTCAGTTTTTTTTGTCCTTTTGGAGTAATTTTATAATACTTTTTACCTCTTGATCCTTTATTTGTTTCTTCAATTAAACCTTCAGATGCCATTAATAGCAGTTTAGGATAAATTAATGCAGGAGAAGGCCTCCAATATCCTTTTGACCTACTTTCAAACTCCTTAATGATCTCGTAACCACATAGCTCCTTTTGATTAAATAACCAAAGGACAAATGTATCAAGAATATGAAAAAAATAAAATCTTTTTTGTAATTGTCCAAATGTCATAACAGGCACCGATATATTAGATTATGATATATCATAAAGTAACAGATTATATATAAATTTTTCGTTTTTGAATCTAGCCAACAATCTTTTCCCATTTCTTAAGCTTTAGGACTTTTGATAGAGTTGAGCCCCTCTTAATCTCTTCCCGTATTCTGTTTTCCTTTTCTTTGACATCAAGGCTCCTGTTTATTATCTCTTGGGCTTCTTCTTGAGGAATTACCACGACTCCACTGTCATCTCCTATTATATAATCCCCTTTGTTTACTTTTAGGCCGCCACATACGACCTCACATCCTATTTCCCCAAAGCCTTTTGGATCTCCGGCATCTGGTACTTCATATCTTGCAAAAACCGGGAAACCGATTTCTTTTAGGTCATCGATATCTCTTGCTGCACCGTCTATTACAATTCCTCCAAGTCCTCTTGTAAATGCACTCCAAGTTGCAAGCTCTCCCCATACGGCAATGTTCCCACAATTAGTATCTATAACAAGAATGTCTCCTTTATCGGCTAAATCAATAGCTTCAACAACCTTTGCCCAGTCACCGTTCATAGTCTTGACAGTTAATGCTTTTCCAGCCATCTTGAGCCCATGCACAACTGTGTGTATACCTTTCATTGCGCCACCTCTATGCATCGCATCTGAAACATTTGAAGAGGAAACTTTTTTTAAAGCCTCAATAAGCTCTTCTTTTTTATATTTTCTAAATTCTAAACTTTCAATAGGTTTCGCAAGGTCAATACTCTTCCTGATTCTTTTTGTGGCCTCAAGCAGGTCAGGAGATTTTGTAATAGCACCACCAACAATAACTATGTCCGCTCCAGCAGAAACTACATCAGGTATATTCTCAGAATTTAATCCCCCCGCTGTTGCAATTGTAATATTCACAGCGTCTTTTACATCTTTTATGTCTTGTAATGGATTTTCTCCCTTCATCTGCTGGTCGATACCTACATGGATGCAGACATATCTTGCACCCATTTTCTGAACTTCAGCCGCCCTATCCACTTTGTTTTTGACATTGATCAAATCAACCATAATCTCAGAATTATACTTCTTAGCGGCTTTAATTGCTTCATTTATTGTACTGTCGTCAGAAGCCCCTAAAATTGAAATTATATCTGCACCAGCTTTTGATGCCATCTCAGTTTCAA
>DUKX01000061.1 GCA_013329085.1 Methanofastidiosum sp.
GAAGAGATGGTTGCCTTAGAAATCGACTCTATTTGTATTAAAGATATGGCAGGATTGATTAATCCAATGGATGCCTTTAATCTTGTCAAATCACTTAAAGAGAACTTTGATCTGCCAGTATGTTTACATTCACACTGCACAAGCGGGATGGCGCCAACAAGCTACTTCAAAGCAATTGAAGCTGGTGTCGATATAATTGATACCGCAATAGGCCCTTTTTCATTTGGGACAAGCCAGCCTGGCGTAGAAACAATGTGCGCAATGCTTGAAAACACAGAATACAAATCTGACCTAGACATAGAAAGAGTCTACAAGATTGCTAATTATTTCAAAAAATTAATGGATAAATACAAAGGACTTCTTAGTGAAGCATCAATCACAGTTAATACTCAGATTCTTCATTTCCAGATACCAGGGGGCATGATGTCAAATCTCGTATCACAGCTAAGAGATCAGAATGCAGAGAACAGGCTTGATGAAATACTTCTTGAAGTTCCAAAAGTAAGAAAAGAATTAGGATACCCGCCATTAGTTACCCCCCTTAGTCAGATCGTTGGTGCCCAAGCTACATTGAACGTCCTATCTGGTCAGAGATACAAACTTATCCCAAACGAAGTTAAGAACTATGTTAAGGGACTTTACGGCAGGCCCGCTGCACCTATTGACAAAGATATCCAGAAGATTATAATTGGCGACGAAAAGGTTTCTTACGAAAAATCGCCTGATTTAAAGAATCCATCTTACCAGAAATTCAAAGACGAGGTAAAGGACAAAATCGAAAAGGAAGAAGACGTACTTTCTTATGCACTTTTTCCTGAGATCACACTAGCCTTCTTTGAAAAAAGAAAAAATCATGTGGCAAAACCAAATGCTGAGCACAAAGAAATAGAAAAAGCTGCCCCTAAAGAAATCACAAAAACTCAACCAGTAAAACAGCAGCCGCAAACTAATGGTGGCATCTCTTTGAAGGCCCCTTTACCAGGAGCTATCTTAAAAATAGTTGGGGAGATAGGAAAGCCTGTCAAAAAGGATTCAGTCATTTTCATAATATCTGCAATGAAGATGGAAAATGAGATTGTGTCTCCTGCTTCTGGTGTCCTACAGAAAGTCTTTGTAAAAGAGGGCGACATTGTACAAACAGGCGACGTTCTAGCAACTATAGCATAGAATTATTTTATTTTTTACTTTTCTTAGAATATAGATAATTTTTCATCGAGTTAAGTGGACATGCTAAAGAATGGCCAAATATCTTAAAAACAACAAACAACTACTAGATTTGAAAAGTAAATAACAACTAAATGTTTAAGAGAGTGAAGTAGCTGACAGATGAGATAAGGATAATCCCAGTTTTAGACATACCACTAATAAAAGAAAAAGATGACCTAGCTAAGATTATTTCTGAAAGGATTAGACTAGAGGATAACGACGTTATTGTCATCTGTGAAACTGTCGTTTCAAAAGCTCAAGGGAGAGTCGTAGATATCAAGAAAATAAAGCCAAGTAATAAGGCTATAGAACTCAGCAACAAAACTGGAAAAGATCCAAGGCTTGTGCAACTTATTCTTGATGAATCAAAGGAAGTACTGAAAGTCGGAGATACCGTTATTGTAGTTGAAACAAAAGATGGAAATATATGCGCAAGCGCTGGCATAGATGTTTCAAATGTATGCGGGGATGAATCATTTGTCGGGCTTTTGCCAATAGACCCAGATCAAGAAGCAGATAAGATTAGAGTATCATTAAAAAAAATAACTGGAAAAGATGCGGCCGTAATTATATCAGATACTCAAGGGAGACCCTTTAGAAGTGGTGCCATTGGAGTTGCAATAGGCGTTTCAGGCATGAAACCTTTGTGGAAAAGGGCCGGAGAAAGGGATCTGTATGGGTATGAGTTAAAATCGTCTATAATCGCAACTGCAGACGAAGCGGCTTCGGCGGCATCACTTCTCATGGGGCAAGCAGACGAAGGAATCCCCGTTGTAGTTATTAGAGGTTCAAGGTATCTAAAAGGCGAAGGTTCTTCTAAAGATCTATTAAGGGAAAAAGAGAAGGACCTATTTAGATCCTAATAGAGAATATTAATTGGCCCTTTTTTTATCTTGCCATCTGGAAAACTAATTTTGATTAATTTTTCCTCAGCTTTTATCTTGTAGCCTTTTGGGAACGTGATATATCTCATTCCACCTACGCCTTGCAAGTTATCCGTTTTTATCATGAGCCCTTCAATGTTTCTCTCAAGGTAACTAATTACTTTTGGATCAAGCTCTTTTGCAATAAAGACTTCTCCTTCATTGAGTACTGATAAAACTATTGTCATGCCATAACTCTATATTCTCAAATATAAATATCTTTGCTAATAGTTTATCCTTTTCTTCTTTTCGGAGAAATAAGAACTGAAATCCCAAATATTGCCGAACACACTATAGCAATTGCTGAGCCTGTCGGCAAATCAAAGGAAAATGACATGAGCATCCCCAATAGACATGAAATTACCCCGACTATAGGCGATAAGAGTATTATCTTCTTCATGTCATAGGAAAACTGGTATACTGATGAGGTGGGATTTATCATCAGCGCAAATACCAATAGACCACCGACTAGTTTTAATGAAAATGCTACAGTTAGGCTTGTTAATAAAAGAATCAGATAATAAAAGGGCTTATCGTTTATTCCTGAAGACCTTGCAAGTTTTCTATCAAACAAAATGGCATTGATCTCCTTAAAGAACATTATTACAAATAATATTGCAATTACTGTGATGATTAACAAATAAATGATGTCGGCTGTTGTCATGCCCAGTACACTTCCCCAAAGTATGCTCATAGCTGTGCTTGACATAGCCGTGTCAGGAGATAGATTTAGGAACAATAAACCTAGTGCCATTGACAATGAGAATATTACCCCTATTACAACATCTGTCTTTAGCTTTGCTTTGTCAGCCAAAGGTCCTAAAGCCAGAGAAACGAAAGTAGAAAATAAGAGTGCAAAAATTAAAGGATCCTTCCTTAAAAAAATACCAAGAGCCGCACCTGCAAATGCTGCGTGGGACATGGCAAATCCCAGTGAAGAGAGATTCATTCTCACAACGAATGTACCCATCAGAGAGCAGGTATAACCAGTTAATACAGCACCTATAATGGCAAAAAGAATTATTTTTGTAGAAAAGAGTTCTAACATACCATTCCCTTGTATCCCATCTCAAGAAGCTCTGGTTTCAAGATGTCCTCTTTATTGCCGTCAGCAACAATCCTCCCATTGTCCATTACTATCACCCTATTACATGATTTTGGGATAGATGCTATATCATGAATAACAATCACAAAAGTCATGCCCTTGTTTTTATGGAAATGGATAAGTTTTTCTGAAACTTCTCTCCTTGCTTCAAAGTCAAGATTTGAAAATGGCTCGTCCATTAGTATAATCTCTGGCTCCTTTGCAAGGGCTCTGGCAATCATTACTTTCTGTGCTTGGCCGCCTGAAAGTTTTCCTATAGGTCTTTTTGAGATATTATTGATGCCCATATACTCCATCATGTTGCTCGCTATTTCTTTATCCTTTTTTGTTATTGGTTTCAATAGGCCAATCTTTCCATATCTTCCCATTAAAACAACATCTGAAACTAAAAATGGAGTTAGCTCATCAATAGAATAATCCTGAGGAACGTAGCCAACATATTTTCTTATACTGTTCCCATCTCCCCTCAAAGCTTTTCCCAGTACTTTGACCTCGCCCCTGTTTGATTCAAGAAGTCCGTTAATAGTTTCAAGCAGGGTCGTTTTACCGGCGCCATTTGGGCCTATGACCGCTATGAATTCACCTTTGTTTATATGAAGTGTGATATTCTTTAAACAAGGAATTTTTTCTCCTTCGTATGTTGTGTCTACTGCATTTAGCTCTATTGCTTTGTCCATTTTTGAACCTCAAAAAGTTCAGTACAATCTTTATCCATAATCTCTTCGGCAAGCATTTCAAGGTCTTCATGCCCAACTTGATGCCTAATTTCTGCTAGTACCTCTTCTTTGGGGATAATAGCTATCCCTTCAGTGCCTTTATAGAAAACAATCCTTATCGGTAAACCATCGGACACTTTCAAATTTGCCTTCCCAGTTGTTGCACCTGATGTGAACTGTATTCCATCAATTGTACATGATAAAGGAGGTTTCAGAGGCATTGTAATCTCGGCAGAAATCTCAAATGGAGAGCTACTAAGGGTCTTTTTTGCATAGATGCCCATTTTTGCACCAAGTACTAGATAAGGCCCAAGATGCCCATGAAACTCAGAAAGCCTTTTAGATAAATCTTCAGAGGATATGTTATCAAAATCAATCGTTGTTACTTTCATTTTTATCACCATAGCACCAATGGTGATTTCGTAACACTACTTATAAAAGTTTTCATTTAGGCGAGTTTTGACTTATTAAAAATAGCAGTTAGGTTAAAAAATAATAGTCTTTTTGGATAATTGATATTATGGACGTACTTAATAATATTGTCACATCTCTAGATGACTTAATATCTGCAATAGAAAATGATGGCTCTTGTAAAGAAAAGCAGGTTGGATTTACAAAATCAATAGAAATGGCTTGGGAAGCGTACAGTAAAGGTAAAATTGATACAAAAATCGCAGCCCTTCCAAAAGTTATGTACATCTATGCCACACAAGAACTCCCAAAAGAAATTGAAAATCAAGATCTTTCCAAAGTTCTCAGGGATTTAAAACAGTTTAAGAACACAATGAAGCATGCCGTAGAGCCGTCTTACAAGTAACTATTCTAAATATTTTAATATATTTTTATGAATCTCTTCTATGCTCTTTTCACCATCTATTGTAATGAATTTGTATTTTTTTGATAAGCGTTCATATATTTCAAAAACTTTCTTTTGAAATTCAATATTTTCTTCGTAAAGGTCTTTTTCTTCCCTTCTTTTCATTGCAGATTCAGGCCTTACGCGAATGTAGAAAACCATATCCGGATCAAGAGAATATTTTTCTATCTCTTCAATCCATTTCGGGTCAACTCCATTCGCACCTTGGTATGCCATATTAGAATATTTGTACCTATCAGAGATTACGATTTTATCTTCATTTAGGGCCTTCTTTACCTTTAGGTAATGTTCGTGCCTGTCGGCAGCATAGAGCATTGCAATAGTTTCAGATGCAAGAGAGATCTTTTTTTCTAGATTTGATTTAATGACTTTTCCAATAGGCTCATCATATATGGGCTCGTGTGTCAATAGAACTTCAAAACCTTTCTTCTTAAAAAAGGAGGAGAGGAGTTTTGCCTGTGTTTCTTTCCCTGATGCATCTATACCCTCAAAGACTATGAATCGTTTCATATACTGATTAGGGATGATTTGATTTTTATGGTTTAGTGTAAAGAAGCTAAAAGCTCATTATAGTAAAACTTTTAAGTTGCCTCATTCATGGGACACTAATGACTTATAAACCAGTCTTTATCAGAATGGCTGCTGCAGGTAACTTCGAAAGAAAATTTCTCTTAGAGTTTCAGAAAGAATTACAAAATCTTTTTTGGGAACATGGGATAAAAGCAACTTGTTTTTTTTCTAATTCAGGGAGCATTGAAATTGATAAGATCCCAAGTGGCGCCTACACGTCCCATATTGGAAAGTATAATACACATACCTTATTTGCTTATGGCCAACAAAAGCGAGAAGAGTCATTAAAAAAGGTTGGAAAGCTAGATGCGCTAATAAAGGTATTAGTAATCGTAGATGTTGAAATATTCAAGCAGGGATTTACAGGGACTCTATTTGGAGAGGCGGAAGTGGGGAAAGAAATAGCAATTATATCAACAGCCCCCCTAGAAAATCACTTCAAGAGTAGTTTTCTCATCAAGGAAAGGGCATTAAAAGAAGCCATGCATGAACTTGGCCATACCCTTGGGCTTGATCACTGTAAGACACCAGGATGCTCAATGAACATTTCTAAAGATATCTACGATATAGATGAAAAAAAGAAAACTTATTGTATTAATTGTCTGAATATATTGTTTCAGGGACACCCTTAAGAAACTCTTATGTAAACTGTGTTTGGGAATCCTGAGTCTGCCATCCCTTTGTAAACTATTTCTCCTGTATTTTTGCTCACCTCAAATTTTAAGGCGTGGTAGCTCACAGTGAGATTATTTCCATCAAGTTTTCCGATTCCTCTCAAAACTTCTATTTCAAAATAGGTACCTTTGTCATTTATCTTGTATGTGGGGCTGTAAGGGTGGAATGAATATGACTTTGTGTCTGCTATCTTCTGCCCATTCTCCCAGATATAAGCATCTACGAGCTTCAATGCATTTTTCTCTGAAACTGGAATCATTGTTTCCATTTGCGTCTTTAAATTATCCCTCTCATCTGTAACGAGATTTTTTTCCATAGTAAGCGTTTCAATATCATATTTCAAGTCCTTGTTCTCGGTGAACATCAAATAAGATGCCACTCCAAAAATAAGGACAAGTATACCTAGTATTGCGATTATATTTTTACTCATAATACCACTCGTTTCTACTAATATTAAAAAAATATCTATATAAATATTTGTAAAAACTGATAATTAATTATTAATTATCATCGTTATATCCAGTATTTGTTATAGATTATAGACGATAGTTTAATGTTTTTAGAAAGATTTAAATATTCTTTTCCAAAATGCTGTTTATGAACAGAAAACTCAGAGTGGGTATTTCACTTTCTCTCATTTTTTTTACTTTAACGTTGTTTATGGCATATGTTTTAGCCGAGAATGGTTCAAGTTCTCAGCATTATAGATTTCAAATGAAGTTTTTAGGAACAGAAGGAACAGTAAGGCCAGATGAAAATCTTAGGATTTCAGATGTCAGATTTATTATAGATAAAGATACAATTACGCTAAAGATGAATGTTTACATTCCAAGAAATTCTGGAATAGATAAAATGGAAATTTCTTTAGTCAATGACCCTGATAGGTCAAAAAGGTTTTTCCTCGAGCCTGCCGAGGCCAAGGGGACAGTGAGCTCAATTAAGCCACTTTATATGAACTCTGCCGGGTCTTATTTTTTAAGAGATGGGGACGTAAATAGGAAAGTATCGCTTTTGACTCTTACATATAAAAGAGTGGGGGATTATTATTACCAGTTGCCCCTGAACGCAACAGTTGATTCTTTTTATGGTGAATTTTGGATTGTCTTTGATAAGGGCACAGATGATCCTTCAATATTACTTGAAAATAATAACATTAGCCTATCTTTTTCATACCCATATGGGGACGCAGGAATAAACGGAATTAAAGTTCCTGATGAGTACACAATAACTTCAGTTACGCCAGAAACAACTGAGAGGGTTAAATCTTTCATTGTCTATTACTCTGCACCACCAACTAGTGTATTCATTGAGGCTACAAAGGGTCAGGCAGAACCAACTCCTTTAGAGAAGTTAAGTATGTGGGGCAATTCAAATCTTGGTATATTCCTTATTATATTCACATTCATATGTGGAATAGATTCTACAATGGTCTTCCTTTCAAGCTGGAAGAAATCATTTAGGGCTAAGAAAAATGTTAAGGTTACTATCAAGAAAGAAGAATGTGATGAAAGACCTCCTCCACCAGATAGAACAGTTAGGCCAAGACCAATGCCAGCGCCTGTTGAAAGAGAAAGACCTCTTAGAAGGGAGGAGCCAACTAGCAGATACCGCCCATATGGCAAAGTAGATAGTACAAAAGATCTAATTGACGATATGAAAAGACTTGAGAAAGCCATGGAAGATTATGAGAACTCAGTCAAGTTAAGAAAGAAGTAAAGGATGGAAGATATCTTGGATGATAAAAAATCCGTAGGCATATACGCGGCATCTTTAGTAAAAGATGGGGATGTCGTGGGGCTTGGGACAGGCAGCACCACTGCATTTACCATAATTGAACTTGGGAAGAGAATAAGAGAAGAAGGCATCTCAGTATATGGCATACCTACTTCTTTTCAGGCAAAGCTATTAGCTGTAGAATCAAACATCCCCATTACAACTCTTGATGAGCACGATATTGATATATCTATTGACGGTGCAGATGAGGTAGGCCCTACACTATGTCTACTAAAAGGTAGAGGCGGGGCCCTTTTACAGGAAAAGATAATTGATTACAGTGCAAATAGATTTGTTGTTGTTTGCGAAGAGAGAAAACTTGTAGAAAAACTTGGAAAATTTTTTCCGGTAACTATTGAAGTATTCCCTCTTGCTTATAGAAAAGTCTTTGAATTATTGTCTTCTTTTGGAAGCCCCGTGTTAAGAAAGGGAGACAAAAAGGATGGGCCCGTGATGACAGACAATGGAAACTTCATAATCGATCTCTTTACATCTGTTGAAAATCCTAAATCTATGGAAAAGGAGCTTAATGATATACCTGGCATATTTGAAAATGGCATATTTACTTCAAAATGCGAAGTAGTTTTCATGAAAGATGGAAAAATAGTAGTTCTAAAATCATGAGGATAAATATATATATAAGAAAAAAATAAATAAAAGATAGGTGATAAGAATGAAAGAATATGCTAAGGAATTAAAAATCAATGTTCCGGAGAAAAGTGACCTAGATAAAGGAGTAATGGACATGCTAAAGTTCTTTTTGAATACTGAATCAAAGGTTAAGATCTATCTATATCTCTTAAATAAGGGTAATTCAACTTATGACAATATTGCAGAAGGGACAGCAATATACCCAAGCGCTTGCCGCGAATCATTAGCATCAATGGAAGAGATGAAGGTAGTGGAGAAGACCCAAGGAGACCCAGAAACATATACTGCTGTTTCTCCTTCAAAACTTGTAGACCGAAAGATTGGCCAACTTGAAAAAGAACTTAATGATTTCTTAAAACTTGAAGGGGTAATAAAAGATAAAAAGGAGATTAAAACACCAATACTTCCTTTCAGAATAAAAATTGAAAGAGTCGAAAATCAGGATGCCAAAGATGAGGAATGAAATCTATTGATAAGAATTGATAATGAGCTATTAGATTTCATAACACATGCTGCAAAAAATACCTATCCGAACGAATTTGCTGCTTTTTTGAGAGAGGATGAAGGAGTAATTTCTGAAGTTGTTTTTTCTCCTTTTAGTATATTTGGGAAAAATTCATCTACAATTTCACATTTTAGCCTTCCGCTTGACACCACTATTATAGGTACAGTCCACTCCCATCCATCTAGAAACGGCTCGCCTTCTGAAGGCGATCTAAATTTTTTCTCCCATTACGGAAAGGCCCATATAATAGTCAGATACCCTTATGAAAGGGGCGACTATTTCTTTTATTCAAGGAATGGCGATAGTCTGGAATATGAGGTTGTATAATGCAGCTAAAAGAATTACTTCTTGAGTCTCTTTCAAAATCTGTTTCTGAATTGGTAGGAAAAAGAGAAAAAGTATCCGTTTCATTTTCTGGTGGCGTTGACAGCTATATAACTGCAGCCTTAGTCAAAAAATATTCAAATCCGATACTCTACACGATTGGGAACGAGAATTCAAAAGACATTTATTATTCTAAAGTTGCTTCTGAATCCTTAGAATCAGAAATTAGAATAATTAATTATTCGGATAAAGAACTAATAGAAAGTATTAAGAAAACTATTGAAATAATTGGGGCAGATAACAGTCTTGATGTTTTGATAGGCTCCACATTTTACC
>DUKX01000084.1 GCA_013329085.1 Methanofastidiosum sp.
TAAATCATGTCAGAGCCCATATCATTTAAGAAAGAAGCTAATGAGAAAACATTTAACTCCCGTTTACTTTCTTTGTCATTTTTCATTTGCTCCCCTCCACGACCTCTTTGTAAATTTCAACAATCTTCATTTTAAGTTCTTATAAATCTTTTTCTTGATGAAGAAAATCTCATCATTTTTCAAAAGATATCTTAAGAATTGATGGAACTAGTAGTACACGGTGCCAAGGCACACAGAAAATAAATTAAAAAAATAAGAAAAGAAAAAATAAATTTTTAATTTATGGTATAATAAGGTCTCTTTCTCCAGCAGGGACGAACTCCCTCATGGCACCTCTTCCGAACTCCTTTGTAATGTTTGCGAAGTCGAAAGGTAGTGACCTGTCGGCGAATGCGACCTTTATGTGTGGTGATAGTGCCCATGCATCGAATCTTGATGAATGTGCTGCTGCAACTATACCTGCGTATGCACTCTGGTGTCCTACGTTCATTGCGTAGCTTGGGTAGTTACCTCCCCTAAGCTCGAATGGTAAACCTTCATCAGACCTGTATGAGAAGGTGTTTGCGGCACCAATCTGGTCCTGAAGGTCGTATCCGTAGAATCCGAATCTTCCCATCTGCTCCTTGTGTATGTTACATGCAAGGTACCATGCTGAAAGACCAGCCTGAGCATTACCTGTTGCCATAGCTACACTTGTTCCGGCTGCTGCAGAGATACATGTTGCCCTCTGTGATCCACCGAAGTGTGTCTCCATAACTGCTGGGTAAAGTTCATACTGCTCTAAACAGTACATAGCAACATCTGTTCCGATGTCGTTTATGAGCTTTACACTTGGTTTCTGCTTTGCGAGATCGCCATACTTGTCCTTTACATGTTCCATTCCCCAGTATACAAAGTCTTCGAGGATGTTATCGGTGTATGCTGCTGTTGCATACTGTGTGAATCCGACACCACCAGACATGTATGATCCGAGGTATATCTGATCGTAAATTAAAGCGGCAAGTGCTATTGTTTCAAGTGAATGTCTTGCTGGGTCATCTGGGTATTTAGCTAGTGACTGTGCACAGTCAGATACGATTCCGTACATAAGTCCTCCAGGCTCGTTTGGACCTCTTGCTCTTCTTGCTGGCATCATGTCAGACATCTGTATGACTGAACCATGTTTTGCAGCGTATGCGAAATCTCCAGTTGCGGCTTCTCCAGCACATAGGTTGTATGCACCAATGAATGCCATACCAATCTGCATTGCGCTCCATCTGGAAACTGTTCCTCCGTCACAGACTCTTCCAACAACTGTTGGAATTCTAACTACCTGCCACATTGATTTTCCAATAGCCTTCTTAAGTTGGGCTGCTTGAGCTGCAGGGAATTCTTTGTTTATGTCGATAACGAATCTTGAATCAATTTCATCAATTAATTCATCGTTTCCAGAGTAAACCTTTACGTAAGAGTCTTTTACTAATCTTGGGTCAGTTTCAACCATGTGTTCCTGAATGACGGCTGCACCAGGCATTGCGTGGTTTACTACTTCAAGATAGTGGTTAATTGTTTCTGGTGTGACTTCTTTACCGAGTCTCTTTTCAAGAATGTTGTGTGGTGAGTCAAGNNGAAAGCTGGTAAGGCATTAATACTCTCTGACCTTGTGGCATACCTACGGATGGGTTGTATCCAGGTATTCCTCTTTCTTTAGCTATTTGCAGACCTGCGTCGTGAAATTCTACTTTTCTCTTGTTCTGCTTGTATCCACCGTATACGTAGTACTTTGTATTTTTCTTGTCAGGAGCTTCTTCGAATTTCTTTTTCATTGCCTGCATAAAGTTATGTTTTTCATCTTTATATACCATTCATATCCCCTCCTTAAAACTTGGCCTCCTTAAATGGCTCAAATCCACCGAAGGATCTCTCCCAGTGAACATTCTGTACCATTTGAAGAACTTCTGCGTCTTGCTTTATTGTAATACCATCTGCTCTGTAGATTGTTGTTCTTTTCTTTAGTTCAGCTTCAGATAGAGGCTTACCTACCGATATAGGGGCTGGTACTTCTTCTCCAACCATGTTCTTTACGTACTTTACTTCTCCTGAGCTCTTGTCGAAAACATATCTCTGCATAGCATCAAACATAATACCGTTTTCATCAAGTCTTAGAGCATGTCCGTGGACTGTTCTTCCTCTAATTCCAGTTCTAGCAGCATCAAATGTTTCAGATTCAATAAGTTCTTTAGCAATTGCTTCAACATCTCTTTCTCTTGCCTCTACTACGTGTCTTCCAGAAAGTGTTCCGCTATCCATACCTCTGTACCTGTATGAGTACATCCAAGATCTCTGATAAGGAGATATTGGGGCAAAGTAAACGGAATCAGTAAACTGAACATATCTAATTCTGTCCCCAGCTTTGGCACCGGGTGTTGGTTCTACAAGTTCCCTTATAGGGCATTCTGGTTCTCCCATTTCCTCTAATGGTGGGTGAACACTCTTGTAGTCCTCTCCAGGCTGTCTGTGGCCAAGAACTCTTACAACATCCTCATCGGATACTGATCTTATCTTTTGGAGTTTGTATGCAGGATCCATATATTTTTTTCTGTTTTTTGATGGATCTGATGTTCCAGGGTGAAATTGTGCTTTATATCCCATAATTATTCCTCCTAATTTAGACCCTTTATATAGTCAGATACTCCTTTTTTATATTTTGTAAATCTGCCTACTTCAATGTTGTATCCAAAAGGCAGAAATTCGTCACAAACATCTTTTATAATTTTCTGGACATCTTCATTGTTGTCCTCTACTTCAATCCATATCCACCCAACCATATAATTCTCATTTTCATTTGAATTTACAGAAGGTCCATGGACTGAAACGTTTGTGACAAAGTCAAACCTAGTGAGCTCGTCAGTGATCTTATCTGCAGTTTCTTTTGATATCAATTTGAAAGGAAATATCTGTATCTCGGGCCTAATTTTCAATATTACTCCTCCTAAATACCTCCTTTAATTTTAACAGCAGCTTGGTTTACATACTTCATTGGTTCTGCAAACTCAGGTACTGTGGAGAATACTTCTTTAATTAATCCGGATGTCGCTTCTGGTGAGAACATCTGTGTTCCTGCATCTAATGCCATTGCGGCTGCGATACATGGAATAACAAATCCTTTTGAGTGTCTTGTAACGATGTGGTTTCCGTTGAATATACCGGGTCCTCCTCCACCATAAATAGAGTGGGAGAAGAATGACATACCTACAGTTGTACCCTGAGCTCTTCCGAAGTCTACACCAGGTAGACCTGTTTCGTGCTCAACTAAGTCGTTGAAGTATAAGACTGTTGAAGGTATTCCTTGACCTGCTCTCATTGCACCACANNATATCTTTTGCTTTGTAAACTTTGTATCCAGATGGTAAGGTCTTGTCTACTGCTATAACCTTATCTTCAATTGCTTTTCCAACTAAGGACTCAACAACTGATCCTATTGTTCCTTTCTTTCCATTTGCTTTAACTAACTCATATGTAATATTGTTTGCATTCATTCCTTGGTATGCAAGCCCTAAGAGGTGTAGTCTCTCGAATGGACCTACAGCATCTCCCATTTCAAACATTGCGGTCTGCTCAAGGATTGAGGCAAGTGCAGCTGAGTTCATTGCATTTTTCTTTGTTGTAGCAACGATGTGATTAACCATAATATTTCTTAGAGAGTATCCAAGACCTTCGTTCTTCTGAGGAACTTCAAGCATAGCTTGAATCTTTGCTCCCTTAAGATCAAGGGTCTGTGGGTAGGATCCCCATATTGCGGCTTTTACAATGTTTGCATCAAATATGCTAACATCGAACACATCAATAATTGCTTGTGTTACGGCTGATGCTGTTGCAGTCATACCAACAGTGTATTCACAAAACATTCTCTTTGTTGGTATTTGAACAAGCATTCTCTCATTGTTTCCTAAAAGCGTTACTAAAGTATCGTCTTTTGCATCAACTTTAAGAATTTCTTCTACTCTTTTTTTGATCTCTGGGGCTTTCCCAACAATATCGAGTTTCATTTCTCTTCCCATAATGAATTGGCCTTTACCACCAAGTGCTCCTGTGGCAAGTGCTGACTGGGTGCCTTTGAGATCGACAGCAATTGTCCTGACAATTTTGGAAACTATGCTCTGTATGGCCTCGTTTCTTAGAGGACTGAGAGATTCCAATGGGACTCCACTCGCAACGAGTTTACCCCTGTCAGAATACAAATCTATTTTGTCGCTATATTTTGGCATATAGTATTCCTCCTTTTTTTTGATATCCAAAAACAGGATATCATGTCCAAGATTCTTAAAGTCCATTAAACGGACTTCAGAGATACCTCATACAAATAATATTTAAGTGTTTCTATTTAGAATATTTATTTGATATGCCAAACTTACAACAAACTCTAATTTTATTTTAATTATAAATTTTATTAATAATATTATATTTAATAAAAAGAAGTTAAAATGAATAAATCAATAAGTATTAGATAAAATATAAAAATAAATAAAAATATCCTGATATATACTTTTCTAAAGGACTTTCTAATTGAAAATATGTTTATATAACTTAAATATCCTCTATAATCTGGTAGATTTTATCCAGATCTATTTGATAATTCTCTATTTTACCATCATCACATAGTCTAGATATCTCGGGATCTATTGGGATACTACCTATTTCTGGAAGCCCCAATTTAGAGTTTTCCCCGTTTCCGAATATATCTATTTTCTTGCCGCATGTAGGGCATGATGCATACGCCATATTTTCAACTACGCCCAATACTTTAACATCCAACTCTTCGGCCATTGAAACTGCTTTTTTCACTATTGTTGAAGCTAAAATTTGAGGAGAGGTTACAACTATAAATCCATCGAGTTTAATACTTTGCATTAAGGTAAGTTGAACATCACTAGTTCCAGGGGGCAGATCAAATAACAAATAATCGATATCTTCCCATAAGACATCTGCAAGAAATTGTGAAACAGCTCCACTTATTCTTAACCCCCTCCAAATAACGGCGTCTTCGTTATTTGGTAAAAAAAGACTCATCGACATAATCTTAATACCACTTTTGGAAACAACAGGTATTA
This sequence comes from Methanofastidiosum sp., assembly GCA_013329085.1. Lineage (GTDB taxonomy): Archaea > Methanobacteriota_B > Thermococci > Methanofastidiosales > Methanofastidiosaceae > Methanofastidiosum > Methanofastidiosum sp9950u. The sequence goes on from DUKX01000084.1 coordinate 5,091, forward strand.
TCCCAGAACTGCCCCCAATTGGTTTTTCATCTATTCCAAACATCATTGGTATACTGGGCCCAGTTATATCAAGATCTAGTATTCCTACTGTTTTTCCCTGTTTTGCAAGGTAAGATGCAATAAGAGAAGTAACAACGGATTTTCCTACTCCACCTTTACCACTTCCAACGGCAATTTTTTTTCCTATTTTTGACATTCTTTCATCGATATTCATTTTTTGAACTTTCAAGTGTTCTTTGAGATTAGATTCCATTTTTATCCCCTATTACTTTAAATCTTATTTAACTAAAATATTCCTAATTAATTTCAATATTTATGATCGCTACATGCATCTTCATTTGACATTTTGTGAAGTTTTCCTTGAATAAAGTAATCTAAAGCTTCTTTTGCAAGACCTTGTGTAGTGATATATCTCAACATTTTGGGATCTTAATTTTTCTAAAGCTCTTGGTCCACCCCAAGACAAATTAAAGCTTGGATATTTTTCTCGATAAGTATGTCTGATAGCGCTTAAACTTCCTATTTTCTATAATAATTCACTTTGTTGTTATGATATCTTCACTATGAATATTTATTCATAATTTATAAATTTAACTATTAATCAGAATTACAATACTAAAATTGCTATGAATCCTGACCCAATTATGAAAAATATTGGATCTATTCTAGTTTTAACAAGTAAAATAAATATTGCTAATACAAGTATTATGGCCTTTATATCAAAATTTATTATAAATTGAGCTCCTAAGGAATATAATGTTATAAAAACAAGTACCGCTGTTCCAAGGGCCAGAGAATTAATAAAATATTCTTTTTTTAATTTAATTGATTTCTTTAACATCAAGTAACTAGCTATGATTATTATTGGAGGTAAAAGTAAAAAAAATGTGGTTAATATAGCTCCGATAAAACCATAGTATTTATATCCAATATATGTGGCCATATTGACTGCAATTGGACCGGGCGTTATTTGGGCAGCAGTTAGAATTTCTTTAAACTCAGTAAAAGTTAAATAATTTTGACTGATCATTATATCCTTAATCAATCCAACAACAGCCCATCCACCTCCGAAAGATATTGAACCAATGTATAAGAAAATAAATAGAATGTTTAGCAATCAATCCCTCCCTTTTCATAAAAATAATTAATCAAGACTATAGATACGAATACAAAGAATGTCAAGCTTCTATTTATTATTAGAAAGACTATTCCAAAGAAAAAAAGAGGGATATTGATTTTGTTATAATTGATATTTTTCATTATTTTATAAAGCACATAGGAAGTCAATCCAACAGTTGCTATATAACACCCATTCAAAAATTTATTTACATAAACACTGTCAGAATTGGCTTGTATTAAACTAGCAACTATTATTATTCCAAAAAATGGAGGAATGATGACTCCAAATGATGCAAACACTGCACCCCAAAATCCTCTTAGTTTTCTACCTAGTAATATTGACAAATTGAATGCTATTGGGCCAGGCATAGACTGTGCAATTGAAAGGAGATTAAAAAATTCTTTTTCAGTTATTAGTTTTTTATTAATCAGGTTCCTCTCAATAGCAGGGATCATTGCATAGCCCCCTCCAATAGTAAGTCCTGATATTTTAAGAAAGATATAAAAAATAGACAATAATTCTCTGTTCTTTGAGATGATATTTGTCATTTAATCTCCCTAAACTAATATTACTACAGATATATAAATACATTAGTAACCAGGAAAATACTTATGAATTTATATTCGTAATCCAAAAACTTAAATATAGTTAGATGTCTTAACATCAACATAAACAAAAGATGGGGATTAAATTGAGCGAATATCTTTTGGAAGTTGAAAATGTATCAATTGTTTTTGATAATAAGAAGATTCTTGATAAAGTATCCTTCAAAGTAAAAGAAGGAGAATCTTTAGGATTATTGGGAAAGAGTGGTAGCGGTAAATCTGTTCTTATCAATATATTGAGGGGAACTAAAGAATACAGGCCGACAGAAGGTAAGATTTTCTACAATGTTTCTTATTGCCCTAAATGTATGAAGGTGGACTTTCCAAGTAAAAAAGGCACCCCATGCACGAAATGTAATGGAGAAATGGTTCTAAAAAAAGTAGATTTCTGGGAAGATACGGCTTTTTTTAATCCAATAAGAAAAAGAACTGCAATTATGCTACAACGTACCTTTTCTCTTTATGGTGAAAAAACAGTGATGGAAAATATGCAAGACGCTTTCACAGGTTCTGAAGTGCCAAGGAGCATGGTAATACCTAAGATTATAGAACTTTTACAAAAGGTGAATATGATCCAAAGGATGACCCATATTGCAAGGGATCTATCTGGTGGAGAAAAACAGAGGATTGTTCTTGCAAGGCAGCTTGCTATAAATCCTATGTTGCTTCTAGCAGATGAACCAACAGGTACTTTGGACCCTTTGACTGCAAATACAGTTCATAATGTACTACTAGACGCAGTAAAACAAGGAATGTCTCTAATAGTTACGTCTCACTGGCCTGAAGCAATTGAATTATTGGCCCAAAAAGCAGTCTGGCTTGAAAACGGTAAAGTAATCCACGATGGAGATTCGAAAGAAGTAGTTAAGGCTTTTATGGAAAAGCTATTACCTGAAGAAAAGATAAGATTCCCCGGGATTGGTAGCAGCATAATCGAATTATGGAATGTAAAAAAGTACTACTACTCTATATCTCGTGGAGTTGTTAAGGCTGTTGATGGGGTTACTTTTGCAGTTAACGAAAAAGAGATTTTTGGCCTTGTAGGTAAGAGTGGAACGGGTAAAACTACAGTTTCTAGAATGATTGCAGGCATCACACCCTTTACTGAAGGTGAACTAAACGTCAGGATTGGCGATGAATGGATAGATATGAAAGAGCCCGGATTTCTAGGTAAGGGAAAGGCGATGCTTTACATGGGTGTTCTTCACCAAGAGTACACACTATACCCTGACAAAAATGTATTACAAAATCTTACTGATGCCATAGGAATTAAGTTACCTAAAGAATTAGGGAAAATGAAGGTAATTTCAGTTCTAGAAGGGGTGGGCTTTGAAGACCAAAAGGAACTGGATGAAATCTTAAATAAAATGCCCGATGCCTTGTCTGTTGGTGAAAAGCACAGAATTGCACTGGCCCAGGTATTAATCAAGGAACCACGAATAGTGATTCTTGATGAGCCCACTGGTACAATGGATCCATTCACAAGAAAAATAGTTGCAAAATCTATTAGAAAAGCAAGGGAAGTTTTGGGTGAAACGTTTTTAATAGTCACTCATGACTCAGATTTTATCGTGGATGTTTGCGATAGGGCATGTTTCATGAAAGATGGAAAAGTAGTCTTCATAGGCAATCCTGAGGATATAAAAGAAAGGATGATCTCGGCTAAAGAACCTGAGGATGAATAAATTACCTATTCGTTTAATATTTTTTTATTTTAAATTTAATTACATTAATCAATTTCAAAATACACAGTTTTGAAAAGCCTTAACGCAGTTATTGATTAACAATAATGTTATAAAAAAGAAACACTAATATTAAAATAATGATAATTATTGGCTTGGACACCCCAAGAATAAATGAATTAATTATCTCCTTGACAGAACATGAAGATGCCTAGTAAGGCTTTTATGAACTCTAAAGCTATAGATATTTTCAATACGAAATCCTAGTTCATCAAATGGATACTCTTTATCTAACCCAATTACACATCGTTTTTTGAAGGATTCTAGTATTGAAAAAAAACAATCTCTATACATCTTTTCCTTATCTTTATCTATTTTGGTGGAACGGCCATATGGCGCATCAGTAACTATAGATTCAAAGTTCCTTTCAAATATCTCGGATATTTTTCTTGCGTCTCCGGATCTAATGTCAAAGTTTTTTATTCCATAATTTAAAAGATTCGTTTTTGTCCCTATTACACTTTTTTCTTCAATATCAAGACCATACGTATCAAGCCCTATAAGACCTGCTTCAATTAGAATACCCCCTGTCCCTGTAAAAGGGTCTAAGATCTCTTTTTGAGCTTGAGAAATATTAATCATTGCTCTTGCAATACGTGGATCAATTGAAGTAGGTGAAAAAAATGGCCTTAATTGTGGTTTTCTTTTGTTAAAGTCCTTCTTGTTTCTTTCAAAGATTTTTTTCCCAATATATAAATTATTTTTAAACACCAAACCTATTATTTCGTCCATCGGGTTTGTTAAATCTGCTTTTATATAATTTTCAAAATATTTTGATATAGATTTTGCAATGAGAAGTTCTAGATTATTATATTCTCTGTTCTCTTTATTCTTGACTCTGACTTTAAAAGTTCTATCGAAGTTAAGTTGAGAATCCCATTGGATCTCTGAAAGAGTTTTATCTATTTTTTCATCAATAATTGAATCAGAAATAATATCCAACACAAAATGAGTCAGACCTAACCGAAAAATAAAATCAATTATAATATTACTGGTTTTAATTATTAGCAATTGCCCCTCGCTAAAAGTTATTTCATATTTTATTCCATAAGAATTTAGCAAAGAAATAACTTCCTCTTTGGCAAATAGAGTACTACTCCCTGAAAGAAAAAATAAAAGTTTCATCTATATCTCCATTGGAGCAAGGTATAGTGTGAACCGGCCTTCTTCACCTATTTGGTATTCAAGTTTTAAGGGAAGTTTTGATCCCCCGACAGATATTTTAAGATAATCTGAAACGGCAAATGCATTTAAGAAACTTAGGATGTAGTTAAGATTATATTTTGAACGTTGAACAGTTTTTGCTTCAAATTTTTTTATGGATTTTGATTCTGAAGAGATTTCAGCCAAGGCTTTCGAAGTATAATCTTCAGAGGAAATAGAAATGTTGTTTTTATGGATTGAAAAAAGAATTGTCCCCCCGATCACAGCCATATCTTTGATAATGTCTCTAAAAATTTTACTATCAATTTCAATGAAAGTTGAATATTTAGGATTTAATTGAGGGATGCTAAAATTAGTAGTTGAAAGCAAAGTAAATTCAAAATTTCTTTTAAAATCGCTTTCCAAAATAAGCTCTACTTTACCCGCTTTAGAATTGATATCAATGCTCATTAATTCGTTTTGGTAAGCCCTTCTACATATCTTGGCAAAAGAATCTATATTAACGCCAACTGATTCTTCAGCATCTATTTCGAATGTATTAAAGGTTTTAGCGGGTATTAAAAATTCTACTTTTGATATGAGGGAAGGATCTGTTCCTTCAATATATATCCCATCCTTGTTTATTGTAAACAAACATTCTCCTGTCAGCTCAGATATTGATTCGATTACTGGTTTAATATTTGTGATATTCTGTGATACAAAGCGAGACATTAAAACACGTATAAGTTTATCAAAATAGTTATAAAAGATTTTCGTATAAATTATCCAAAATAGTACTTATATTTGGTTTTTCTTCTTACCTTTTATTACTTCTTTTGGGTCTGGAACTGATGTTGGATTGCTAGAAAAGAAGCGAGTATTAGTTTCTTTCTTCCCTTTAATGAGTTCTTTTGGGTCTGGCGTTGAAGTATAAGTTTCATTTGAACTAGAGGATCTTTTTTCTAGCAATTCTTTAATTGAAGAAGGTATCTCTGGTGAAGTATTGTTATGTTTAAAGTTGTTTGTCCAAGAACTACCCTTTTTACTTGATCCATTACCTTCGTCTTTAAATGGATTCTCGGGTTCCCCCTTATTCTTCTTTTGTCTAAACTCTTTGTATGCTCTTTCTACTGAAGGAGGAAGATCCAAATCAACATTCTTAGGTACTACCCTTCCTTTTATCTCCTTCAATTGTTCTTCTTCAAAATCAACGTGTTTCTTAATTTCAAGATCATCGAGTTCATTTAAGATTTTAATCTGAAACTCATCAAGTTCTTTTCTGCCCATTAAATCTATATGGGAAGGCTCTTGTTGGATATTGATTTGCTCTTCTTCTCTAGAAATGTTTTCTTGTCTTTTTTCTATCTCCTCTAGCGTCTTAGAAATCTCAGACCTCAAAGATTCTATTTCAAACGAATCAAGGGAATCTATTTTATCTTTATCTTGTAAGGTCAATTTTAGTTCTTCGAGCTCTTTTCTTATTTCCTCAGGAGGTCTAAATTCTACTTCTGGAGACTCTATTTCAATATCTTCTTTCATTATCGGATTAACTGGTGATGGTGAAAATTTTGCTTCTGCCTTTCCATTATTATTCTTAAATTTATCTTTTAATAGAGGTATATCTTCCTCTAAAATATTTACAGATTCTAGTTCTTTTCTTAATTGCTCCTTCTTAATTTCTTTACCTTCCTGTGATTGGTATAAATGATCCAGTGAAAATGACTTTTTTTCTTGAGGTATCCCTTCTTTTTTCTTTGAAAATAGTGAAAATTTACTCTTTTGTTTTTGTTTTATCGCAGGAGGTGCAACCCTTTTACCAAGTAGTTCTTGGTCAATCTGATCTTTTGTTAAGATATTCTCGCCTCCCTCGCGTGTTACAAATTCTTTAAATTTATTTTCAACTTCAATATTTGGAGATACTGGAACTGGAACTCTTTCTTTGGAGGGTATTTTTTCCTTTTTAGAGAATAGCCCAAAACTTTTCTTCTCTTTTTTTGATTCTTTAACTAATGGTTTAACTTGAGCTTCAAATGCCACGGGTGCCTTTTGATCGGATTTAACTACTTTTTCTTTTTGTTTTGGAAACAATTTAAATCCTTTCTTGGATTTTATTTTTTCTTTTTTGATTGTTTCTGGTCCAGTTGGCGGAGTTCCATCTTTTGGTATCGAAAGTTTTGTGGAAGATGGCCCTTTTGATCTCATGGACTTGTAAACTGAGTACCCAACTATTGACAAAAGTAATACAATAATTGCAATTATAATGAAAGGAGCATAAGGTGAGGATTTGATGTCTTCTATTGTTTGAGTTACAGATTGAGGAACACTTGGTAAACTAGTTTGTGGTTCTGGCTTTGCTTTAACGCTAATTGTTGTTCTTTCTATATCAAAAGATTTTGATTCTTCGAAGATATTTTTCCAGAAAAATTTAGAATCCTCTAGGATGAATGCTCCAGATTTTGTAGCTTTTACTTGTATCTCTTTTGATATTTCACTCCCGCCTTTTATTTCCCCAATGAGTATTTCCTTATCGCCAGAAATTATCTCAAATCCCGGAGGAAGGACTTCAACTAATTTAACTTCGTAAATATCGTCTTTTCCCCAGTTTTTGATGTTATAAGTTATCTTTACTGTTTCTCCTTCTTCAATCTCATTTGTAGAAATAGTTCTAGAAATTGAAGGCCCCCATACTGTGACTAGAGTAGAGGATAAAGATTTAGTTCCTTTGACTCCCCATTCATCTTCATATGTCGATAAAGTTTGGCCAATTTGATATTCTCCGCCTTGAGAGGGCACTAAAGTGTATCTTAAAGTTACACGCTCCTCAGGTTTTAATTGACCCCCCCAATAATTAATACCTGTTGTTACTTGAAGGTTTGTAGGTATCCTATCTTCAATCCTTACGTTTTTAGCGTCGCCATCGCCTGTGTTTGTAATTATTGTGACTACGGGGATGATATGACCAATTCTAATTATATCAGACTTATACTCGGATTCTTGTCTTAGCAAATTTATAGTTGGGGTCCTCCCGCCAACAGTTATATTAGTTGATACTTCAGATTTAGATTTCTTTCCGGCTATATCCTCAAATTCTGAAGAGGTATTAATTGTAAATATCTTATCCTTATTTTCTTGAAGAACTCTAACTGTAAATTTACTTGTTTTTGAATCGCCCTGTTTTAGGGTATCGACGAACCCCCCCAATTCCCCGTCAACTAACTCTATATCTCCTGAAATAGCATTGATGAAACTTATTTTCTTTGCAAGACCATCCCCTGTATTAGTTAAAGTTAGTACAACATCTACATATTTATAATCAGCAAAAGAATATTCTTCATTGAAATACTGAATATTGGAGATTGTTATTTTGGGCTCACCATTTACTCTTACAGATGTGCCTGATGCAATATGTTCAAAACTGTGGCCCTCTAAATCATAATACAATAATTTTGTATCTCCTATTTTGTATTCCCCGGGGTAAGATGCAGTTATTATATACTTGAACATTTTTTCTTGTTCTGGTTTTAGTTCAGAGATTGTATATTCTATTCTTTTTGTTTTGGGATCATCAATTAGTCTGAATCCTTCAGGAACAAAATCAAGAACTTGTACATCTCTTGCAATTTTATTTCCAGTGTTTCTTACAACTAAAACTACGATAACGGAATCTCCCCTAGATATTGTAACTCTGTCCAATTTTTTAAGGATCTCAAGTCTTGGAAATTCCTTGCTTACGGTAACTGGTTCAAGTTTTGAAGTTGTTTTGTATTTTTTTCCTGCTTCATCTTCAAAGAGTAATTGAGTTTTGAAATCAAATTCCCCCATCTCAAGAGCTTTTACTTTATAAATTAGGGTGAATGTTTCATTTTTTGCCATTTTATCGATGTTCATTGTTGCGCTGCCAGCGATTAGTTCAAACCCGTCAGGGATATAATCAATTAATTTAATTTTTGTAGCTGGTATATCTCCGATATTTTTTATTCTGATTTCAATATCGGTTGTTTCTCCAACGAATAGTTTTTCTTTAACTATATTTCTTATAATTTGAAATTCTGGTTGTTTTGGGACTATTGTAATTAAAGTTTTATCACTTTTTGAATAATCCTGAATTACTTCCTGTTCTTTTTCATTGAAATAACCCATTTGATATGACAAATCAATTTGAATCGGTGATACTTTTAGGTAATCAGTTTGAGGCGCTTTAAATTTGAATACGATTAGTCTTTTTTCATCAGGCTCCATGGATTTTATTTCAAGACATGCTTCATTATCTGAGCCGCAATAACAGTTATTACCGGTCAAAAAAGTGAAATCTTTAGCTGTTATATGTATTTTAATATTTTTTGCAGGTATATCTCCGGTATTCTCAATTTCAGTTACATACCAAAAAGTAGTGTCTGACTGAGGCTTCTCTATTTCATTTTCAGTTTCAAATTCAAAATCCTCTGGCCTCATTATTGGATGTATTATTGGCGTCCAAATTACTGTGCTTCCGCCCATCTCATAAATTGTTAATTGCCTAATATTTTTACAAGTGCCATCTTTTCCTATAGTAATGATATCGCCTTGACGTAAATCACCAAGTTGGACAAATGAACCGTTAACTTCTTTAAAATTATAGACATATTGAATATTTCCATTTATTGCAGAGACATTGAAATTATAGGTATTGTCATCAAATTCAACAGACCCCGAACTTGCGTTGATATCGATATCGCCTAGAAGAACTGTTTTAATTCCTTCTTTACTTCCTCTCAAGAAAGTTCTATCTTTATCGTCTATTTCTCCGATGTATAGAGTTGTCAGATTAATAGATAGTTCAGGTTCTTTTCTTTTAGTTACAGTTATGTTAAGTTTGTATCTACCAAAATAATTAGCATTTTCGTGATCATTAATCTCATTTACTTTTATTTTGAGAATTTCATCTATGTATAATGTATCTCCAGGAACTACAACCTGTTGGATTACCATTGTACCTTTTCTATATACCTCTAAAATACCTCTTTCCGGTGGCATTACTGGGTGCCTTCTCTGGAGATCTTTTAGCAGTATAGTGTAATCTCCCACAACTGTCAAATCACCAATTTCTACCCACCCCATAAATACTGCATCCGGATCATAATAAGGCCCAGGTAAAAGAACAAAATCTTGGATTACAATTCCTAAAGGGTGGGGCACAGTTATACTTATTTCTTTAGGTAACCATCCTACTCCAGAAGCTTCAACGTCGTATACTCCCCCAACATTAGAAAGAGTATAATTACCATCAGCAGAAGTCACAGAACTTGATAATATATTCTTTGTTCCAGGATAATAAGCATTTACAGTTGCACCTTCAATAGGAGTTATTCCATCTGGTTGAAAAACGTGCCCTATAATGCTACCATTTGTATCGTGAAGTGTTAAATTATAATCTGGGGAACAAGAAGTAATACAAGTATCAGCCAATGTAGAATTTGAGGTATAACCAGGTGCATACGCCCTTATTACATATTTACCGTGTTCTAAAGGATATATATAATATGTGCCATTGACATCAGTTGTTGACATTCCTTTTATAGCTGGGCAGGCATTGGTATCGTTTGCTTTGTAAGCATCAACTATAGCACCACTAATTCCTTGTGGCGTTGCATTATTATCAGTTACCCTCCCAGAAATTACACCTTGCGCCAAAACCGGAGTTGCAACAATGCCGATAATAAATATCGATAATAAAAATATATTTAGCAAATATAAATAATTGGATTTTTGCATTGTTCCACCTAGTTATGAATATCCAATACCAATTATGATTTGATAAATATATAAAGCTTTTGGTATTATTGCTTAACAATAAGTATTTTTAATATTTAGAATTAGTGATTAATTCTTGTTATTATAAAATAGAAAAGTATAATTTTAAGGATAATCTTAAGATTATTTGGAAAGTTTTTTAATTCTAGCAAGACGGGCCCTTAATATTTCAAGTTCTTCCCTGGATAACCTGCCACCACGTAATCTTTGTAGCTCTTCTCCTTGCATATAAACCCTAACGCCCAAGATCACATTAATAATTATACTGACTATGGCGATAATAAAAATTATAATCCAGCTATTAACCATTATATCTAATAATGCCATACTATCATCTCCCAAATAGGCCTCCCATTAGTTTATTCATTGATTTGTTGGAAGGTTGAAATTCCGTCTTCTTTCCTGCAATTTTTTTTGCAATATCTTTAATAGCTAGTGAAGCCGGAGATTTTGGGTCCAATAATACAAAAGGTTTACCTAGTGTTGTTGATTTCTTTACTATTTGATCTTCTGGGATATTACCAATTATCCTAAGTTCCAGTATTGCTTCTATTTCAGGCCCAGAAACTTCTGTTGGATCCCCTCTAACTCTATTTACTATAACCCCAAGTATTCTTGTGCCTAATTTTTCTGCTATAAGTTTTATCTTCAATGCATCCGATAAGGAGGTTATTTCAGGATTTACTATCAAAAGCATATTATCTGAAGCGGCAATAGAAGTTACGGCATCTACTTCAAGACCAGGCGGCCCATCAATTATTAACAAATCAACTTTGTCAACAAAGAATTTAAATATTTCATTAATTTTATCAGGATCAGATTTTTTTAACCTTCTTAACGAAAGACCTGCTGGGACAACTTTTACTCCACCTGGGCCTTCATATATTATATCTTCGGGCCTTGCCTTATCTTCCAATACATCTTGTATAGTCTTTGGTAATCCCTCCATCCCAAATATGAGCTCAAGATTAGCCATAGTTATATCTGCGTCAAAAATTAGAACATTGAGCCCAACTTCAGAAAGAGCTATGCCTAAGTTAGCAGCAATAGTAGTTTTACCCACTCCACCCTTTCCTGATGATACGACTAGAGACTCTCCCAATAAAACTCCTCCGTTGTTTATATAATTAAAATTAAATTAATATATAAAATTATCCCTGAATGTTACGAAATCAGCAAAATTGATAAGGAAAAACTTAAAACAGTCTCTATTATTGAAAAATAAATGATAAAAAATAGCATAATTGAGAAATATGGAGAGGGCAATTATGACAAGTTATTATTTTTTATTAAGGGAACGATAGTATCTATATTTCTTTATGTTATAAGTGATTATACTCCAATTAGGATATTCACAGCTGAAGCTGTTAAGGAGGGGATAGCACTTTTAGACATACAAAAGCCACTTATTGTATCTGAAAAATTTGTAGCTGTAGGAAATTATGAGATCTCTAAAAGATGTATTGGATTAGCTTCAGGTGCTATATTCACATCTTTATTTGTATTGTCCTCACTAAAATTAACTAAAAAAATACTATATCTGTCTTTATTTCTTATAAGCCTATTATTTTTGAATATATTAAGACTAGTAGTAACAATATATCTTTTTGAAAAAGGCCATAGTTGGCTTATTGCCCATGATATATTGGCGTATGCCCTAGGAATCGGTTTTTCGTTTCTTATTTTAATAAAAATAAATCCGTACATCCCACTATTCAAATAAATTTTTATAAACATCCAAAGTCTCTTCAGCACATTTTTCCCATGAGAATAGCTTAGATTTTTCTAATACCTTGTTGGAAAGTTCAAGTCTGAGTTTTGGATTTATTATTATTTTCGCTACTAATCCTGCTAATTGATTTTTATCTTGGACTACCAAATTCAAATCGCCTAATAGGTATTTAGAGCCCGGGCTTAGTAAAGAAACTACAGGAACACCACATGCCATAGCCTCGAGAATAGAAAGTCCAAATCCTTCAGTTTTTGAAGTTGAAACAACTACCTTGAATTTCTTCAAGTATTTTTCCGCATTTATTATTTCCCCTAAATAATTAATATTAAGCCCATCAGAAGTATCTTCTAGTTCTTTTCTTAGATACCCACCACCAATAATAAACGCAGGTTCAACAATTCCTTTTTGTCGAAGTTCTCGGATTAGCTCAACGAAATCTCTAGGATTTTTCTCATTAACTAAAGCTCCGATGAATCCTATACCTTTTTTTTCAGAAACATTTGGGAAGAATCTCAAATTGTCAACTCCGTTGGGAATAGAAATTACGTCACCCTTCCCAAAATGTGTTATTTTTTCAGCTAGGTTGGGAGATACAGCAATAATAACAGGATACTTGGATAATACTAATCTGACCACTTGACCCATAATTCTTCGGTTTAAGTAAACATTGATATCACTACCATGAACTGTTAAAATTCTTTTTTTCCTTGTAATAACAGACAAAAAAAGACCTAGTAGTCCAGAAGTTGTGGCAAAATGAGCATGTATTAAATCGATTTTATTTTTTCTAATAATATTGATGCCTTTGAAGAAACCAAATATAATAAAAAAAATTCCCCTAAACTTCTTAGGTAATCTTGTAGAATATACTTTTTCTTCCAAGCAATTTGAATAAGTTAAAACAAAAACATCTTGGTCTAGTTTATTCAATTCTTTTTTCAGTTGAGATATGTGGGTCGAAATACCTCCAATTTTTGGAGGATATTCACCAATCATCAAAATATTCATGAATAAATTTATATCTTCAACGTTATTAAGTTATTGTGTGGGCGGAATATTGGCTTCCCTTAGGGGAGGAAGCTCCATCCACCTGATCAGGATGTGGCATCGAAAGATGCTTGGAGAAATCCAAGGTAAAGGAACAGAAAAAAACGGCCTTTGTCTGATGAAAATGATGTAGACGGAATCTGGCAACAAATTCCAAAACTACTGAGAAGGCATAGGAAACGGTGGAATACCTTCCCACATGGTGCAAGACCAAACTAAAACCGATGAAACCTGGTCTGAGGTTTGTGGTAGGTCGCTTAGTTTAATGCCAATATTACAAAAGATGGGCTATAATCCGCCCACTTTAACTTTTTATGGCTTTTATAATGTCAAAAAGTTTTTCTTTTTCTTTTTCAATAATAGTTCCTGTTACAAATATGTCTGCCCCTGCCATAGCAAGTTTCTTTGCGGATTCTGGAGATCTTATTCCGCCCCCTACAATTAAAGGTATATCAATAACCTTTTTTACAAGCCCCACCATTTCAGGAGTAACTGTTTCAGGGGCACCTGATCCTGCTTCAAGATAGACAAATCTCATCCCCAAGTATTGTGCAGCTAGTGAATACGCAGCGGCTATTTGAGGTTTTTTTCTAGGGATAAGATCAGCTTCCCCCATCCATCCTACTGTTTCACCTGGTTCAACTACTAAGTAACCAGTAGGTATAGGTTCGATTCCAGTTTTTTTTACTAGAAAACTTCCGAGAGCTTGAGATTTTGTGATAAAATAAGGATTTCTTGAATTCATATAAGACATGAAAAGGATTGCGTCTGCCTTGGGTGATACTTGAGCTACGCCTCCAGGAAAAATAATCACAGGGAGTTTTGTACTAGCTTTAATTGATTCTATCAAAATATCAAGATAATTGCCCAAAGTATGGGTAGAACCACCTATCAATATAGCATCACTTCCGGCCTCTTCAGAAATTGTAGCTGCACTTTTTGCTTCGTCTATAGAGAAGCTATCAGGGTCAACTAAAGAAAAATGAAGTTTTTCCTTTTGTAATTTATCTAAAAGATATTTTTCTATTTTGCCTGTCATTTTGAGCACCTTTTACATTCCAAGTTTTACTGAATCTTCTTTCTTAGCCCTTACAATAACGATGTCTCCAATAGCTGAAACATCTTTGAATCCAACTGCGATATTGTCTATGCCTTTTTCTTGTCCAACTGCTAGTCCAAAGACAACCCCTTCTTTTACTTCAAGAATAATATCATTAATTATGCCTATGTACTCGCCTTTTGTATTATACAATTCGAGCCCATATAATTTAGAAATCCTCATGAATATCCCTTTTACAGTTTTTCTTATAGGAGTTTATATATTTTTCTAGATATTTAATGCTATTTAGTTAGAATAATAGAAAGTGTAACTAAAAAATTAATATAAAAAAAGAATAATAGATTAATAATCTATTTACATTAAAAGTGCCATTACGGCTTTTTGTGCGTGGTTTCTGTTCTCGGCTTGATCAAGTACGACTGAATGTGGTCCATCAACAACTTCATCAGTTATTTCTTCTCCCCTGTGTGCAGGCAGGCAGTGCATAACGATGCAGTCATCTTGGGCTTGTGATACTAATTTTTCGTTTACCTGATAAGGTTTGAATACTTTTACTCTGTCATCATGCTCTTTGTCTTTCCCCATACTTGCCCATACATCTGTATAAATTACATCTGCGCCTTTAACACCTTTAGGATCGTTTGTTATTTCAAGTTTAAGTCCATCTTCTAGTGCCATTTTCTCAATTTGTTTGTCAGGTTCATAACCTTTTGGACAGACTACAGTCATATCCATTCCTACTTTTGCGGATCCAAACATTAGAGAATGGCAAACGTTATTTCCATCGCCGACAAATGCCAATTTAAGCCCTTTAAATTCTTGTTTCTTTTCTAGAATTGTTTCTAAATCGGCTAAGCATTGGCATGGATGTAAAAGGTCGGATAGACCATTTATAACTGGAACAGTTGAATGTTTACATAATTCTATAATATTGTCATGGGAAAATACCCTCGCCATTATACCATCGCAGTAACGAGCTAGAACTGCGCCTGTGTCACCTACTGTTTCTCCTCTTCCCAATTGAAGATCTGTGGAGGATAAGTACAAGGCATGCCCCCCCAATTGTTTCATTCCTACTTCAAATGACACTCTTGTTCTCGTTGATGGTTTTTGGAATATCATTGCTAAAGTTTTACCATATAATAATTCGTGCTTCTCTCCAGTTTTCTGTTTAATCTTTAGAGTTTCAGCAGTTTTCAAAATTTGCCATATCTCTTCTTTCGTAAGGTCATGTAAAGAAGCAAGATGCTTACCTTTCATATTAACTACCATTTAGAATCACCGAATGAAGAAACTAAAAATGCTTTTTAAATATGATGACCTTGGTGTAACAAATTTAACATTCATTGTTTTAAACTAAACATTATTCAAGAGTTCGAAGATATGATCCTCTATCAATAACATTATTCAACATCTTTCCATCAAATTTACCAATGCCAATCACTTCGTTTTTTATATTTGAAACTATTGTATATCCTTTTTTTGGTGGGTTCACCATATTCTTAACAAAAACATCCCGCCCATATAAGAA
>DUKX01000043.1 GCA_013329085.1 Methanofastidiosum sp.
AAAGGTATTGTAATAGTACAAGTCAATGAGCTTGTTAACAAGGTACCTCGTGTAGATATCCCTGGAGGATGGGTTGATTTTATTATACCTACTGAGGATCCATATTATATTGAGCCCCTCTTTACACGAGATCCAAGATTAATTACTGAATCTCAGATATTCATAGCTATGATGGCTTTAGTTGGAGTCTATGCAAAATACGAAGTTAAGACTCTAAACCACGGTATAGGTTTTAACACCGCAGCCGTTGAACTTTTACTGCCAACATTTGGAGAAGAGATGGGATTAAAAGGAAAGATTTGTACACACTGGGCATTAAATCCACACCCAACAATGATACCTGCTATAGAATCAGGATGGGCTGAAACCTTCATGCCATTTGGTAGTGAAGTTGGAATGGAGAAATATATTATGGCAAGACCAGATATATTCCCAATAGGTCCTGATGGAACAATGAGATCAAACAGAGTAATGTCACAGGCCGCTGGTCATTACGCTGTAGATGCATTCTTTGGTTCAACTCTTCAAATTGACCAATTTGGTAACAGTGCTGCTGCAACCGCTGGAAGAATTCCAGGATTTGGTGGAGCGCCTAACATGGCATGTAACGCACCTGGGAGAAGACACCCGTCAAAAGGATGGCTCATGGCTTCAAAAGAAGATGGTATGAGAGAATCATTAATTGGGCCAATATACAGAGGAAGAAAACTAGTTGTCCAAATGGTTGAAACATTTGGAGAAGGAATGGCTCCAGTATTCTTAGAAAAATTAGACGCATTCAAACTACAAGCCCAGGCCAAATTCGAGATACCCCCAATCATGATTTACGGTGACGATATAACACATATAGTTACAGAAGAAGGAATCGCATACATCCACAAGTGTAAATCATTAAAGGAAAGAATGGACGCAATTAAGGCGGTAGCAGGCTACACACCTCTAGGACTTGCAGCTGATGACGCACAGACTAAGAAATTAAGGAAGGCCGGAATAGTTATGCTTCCTGAAGATTTAGACCTATCATTTAATGACGCTAAAAGATCAAAACTTGCTGCAAAGAGCATGAGTGAACTTGTAGAATGGTCTGGAGGTTTATACGAACCACCAGTCAAATTTAGAAATTGGTAAGGAGGATTAATATGTTTAAGAAAGTTCTTGTTGCAAATAGAGGAGAAATTGCTGTAAGGATAATCAGGGCATGTAAGGAAATGGGAATAAAATCAGTTGCTGTTTACTCTGACGCTGATAAAGATGCTCTTCATGTTACACTCGCTGATGAAGCAGTCAATATTGGACCTGCCGCATCAATTAAGAGTTACTTGAACATGATGAATATCATTAACGCCGCAATTGTCACGGGCGCAGAAGGTATTCACCCAGGTTACGGATTTCTTGCAGAAAACTCTAGATTTTCTAAGCTTTGTAAAGCCAATGGAATTAAATTCATAGGCCCCAGTGCAGAATCAATTGACGCAATGGGAGACAAAGCAACAGCTAAAGATACCATGAAGAAAGGTGGTGTTCCAGTAACACCCGGTTCTGATGGAATTATAAAAACAATTGAGGAAGCCGATAAACTCGTAAAGAAGATCGGGGTCCCTGTCATCTGCAAAGCCTCAGCTGGCGGTGGCGGAAAAGGTATGAGACTTGTCAAGTCCGAAAAAGAGCTAGAATCAGCCTTGAGGTCTTGTCAAGCTGAAGCACAGGCAGCCTTTGGAAATCCAGATGTATATATAGAAAAATACATAGAACAACCAAGACACGTTGAGATTCAGATTATTGCCGACCAGTATGGAAACGCAGTATATCTTGGAGAAAGGGACTGCTCTATCCAGAGAAGACATCAGAAACTTGTCGAAGAAGGACCTTCACCTGCTATATCTCCTGAAATAAGAAAGAAGATGGGAGAAGCAGCAGTTAAGGCAGCACTTGCTGCAAATTATGAGGGTGCCGGAACAGTAGAATTTTTGTTCAACGATAAAGAAAATGATTTCTACTTCATGGAGATGAACACAAGGGTCCAGGTAGAACACTGTGTATCTGAAATGATAACAAACATCGATATCGTAAAGACTGGTATAAAAGTAGCAGCTGGAGAAAAATTACCCTACGCACAGAAAGATATTGAAATTAGAGGTCATGCAATTGAATGCAGAATCAACGCTGAAGACCCAAATACATTCGTTCCATCACCTGGTGAAGTTTCAAAACTTATCCTTCCAGGGGGGCCTTTTGTTAGAGTCGATACAGCATGTTACCAGGGGTATCAAATACCACCATATTATGACTCTCTTATTGCAAAATTGATTGTATGGGGAGAAGACAGAAACGAGGCAATTGACAGAATGTACAGGGCACTTGACGAATTTATTGTAGATGGTATTAAAACAACAATTCCATTCCACAAAAAAGTCATGAAAAACCAGATATTTAGAGGAGGAGTATTCCACACCGACTTTATTGAAAAACACATGGACAAGTCAAAGAATGGAGGGGACTAAATGGCATTAACTGAATTGAACTTAGAATTTAAACCTGAAACCCCTAAAACAATAAAGGACGAATGGTCGCACATTGGTGTTGTAGCCAGTGGGGATCTTGAAGTCTTGATTGAAAAGGAAAATGCCCTCAAAGGAAAGATTAAAATTCACATTTTAACGACAGTCGTTGGTTTTGATGACGTCTGGGAAACAGTCGTTAAGAAATTCATCGATAAAACTGGACTCTCAGGAGTCAAAGTCAGCATAAATGACAACGCAGCAACCCCCGCAGTAGTTATTAGAAGACTTCAGCAGGCAGTAGACAATGGAGGAGGTCTCCAATAAGGTGATTTTATGAAAATAAATTGGGAAGATCTTCAGAGTAAGAGCTTTTACCAAGCAACTGCTAGGGAAAGAGCTTACGGAATGGTAGATAAAGACACTTTCAAAGAATTTCTAGGTCCAAGAGATAAAATGACAAGTCCACACTTATTGATTCTTGGGGAGGCTGTTGAATTCGATGATGGAATTACTGTAGGTGTTGGTAAGATAAAGAAACACCCAGTATTTGTAATATCTCAAGAAGGAAAGTTCGTTGGTGGAGCACTTGGTGAAGTTAACGGAGCTAAGATGGCCTACACAATGAAACTGGCCCTTAAAACTTATGAAAAGATGAAGGAAAAGTACGGCTCAGTGCCAGATGACAAAAAACCAATATGTATAGTTTCATTTGACTCTGGAGGAGTCAGACTTCACGAGGCAAACGCCGGACTTTTAATGCACTCTGAATCAATGGAGACTATTTGGGAGCTTCAAAATAAGGTACCATACATTGCAATTACAGGCAGCACAATAGGTGCATATGGTGCACAGGGATTCGTCTGTTTAAGTGCCGATGTTGTCCTCGCAAATGACTTTGGAAGAATAGGACTTACTGGCCCCGAAGTTATCCAGCAGGAAGTAGGAAAGGATGAATTTGACGCATCCGACAGAGCCCTCATATGGAGGACAATGGGCGCAAGATCAAAATACATCCTAGGAGATGTTGACTACTTACTAAAGGATACAATAGGTACATTCAGAGACACAATTGTCAACATAGTCGATGAACCTATGAGTAAGATTTCAAAGACAAGAAAAGTTGGTTCACCACAGCTTGTCGAAGAAAATCTTGAGGTAGTAAAGCTTGCCGCTGAAAAGAAAATAAAGGACTCAAAGGATCTCTGGATAATATACGGAAATGAAAACGTTGATCAGATACCAGAGATGCCACAGGAAAAGTTTCTTTCAGTTGTAAAAAGAAGGCCAAGGAGGATTTAAATGGTTCAATCATTAATCGGAAAGACAGAAGAAGCAATCCAGATGATATTTGACAAGGACTCATTCCAAGAAAATGTTATTGGAACTACTCGTCTAGATGCAGAGCTTGCACCCCCTGTAATGGTGGGTCAGGCAATGTTAGACGGAGAAGTATGCTCAGTACTCGCAAATAACTCAAGGAGACCAAATCCCAGATTTAGAGTTGTATACAGCGGAATCTTGGGAATGGAAGAAGCTTACAAATTCTCTCAGGCAATGTACGCTACAATAGACGCAGACAAGGACAGACCAAAAGACAAGAAGAGGCCAATTATCTTACTTATCGATACTCCAGGAAACAGTCCAGGAAAAATAGAGGAAATTGTCGGAATGACAAAGGGAACAGCTTCCTACCAGTTTGCTATTGAAGACGCAAGATTGGCAGGACACCCTGTAATCGGAATGATTATAGGAAGAGCAGTAAGCGGTGGATTCTTATGCCATGGACTTCTTTCAGACAGAATTCTTGCACTTCCAAAAGAATATGGAACAATTGTGCATGTAATGCCAACAACAAGCATAGCAGTTATCACAAAGATACCTCTAGAGAGACTAAACGAGCTTGTCAAGACAAACCCAGTATTTGCTTCAGGGGCCGAATTCTTCTATGACCTTGGTGGAATAGACGATATGGTAAAGAAACCTGAGGACATGAGAGCTACTATCATCAAGACAGTAAAGGAAGTCAGAGAGCTTAAAAAGCAGGGTAAGGAAGACCAGCTTGGAATTTGGCACAGGGGAGAAGTCGGTGCACAGAGAGGCGGCAGAACAAAAAGAATGGAAGCCATCAAAAAGATGCAAGAAGAATACGAAAAGCTCCTACCTGAGCTATTATAATAAATTTCCTTTATTTTAAATTTTTTTATTTAGAGGAATTAAAATGGAAAAAAAATCAAATCCTTATTTTGAAGAATTAAAAGATAGTGTTGAAACCTTTTCTACTGTTCCCTCTTTTGATGAAATGAAACACAGAACACTTGCAGATAAAGGCATAAATGGCCCAACTGCAGCACATGTTATAGAAGAGGTGCATACACCTCTAAACTACGCATACATAACCTTCACAACTGGAACAACTGCCTGGCAAAACCTAGTTGGCATAACGCCAAATGAAAAAGAATACCGAAAAAATGTAGGTAAAAATACATTAAAAATGGCAGGGGTAAAAGAAGGCCACAAAGCGATGTTTTGTTATCCGCCTCTACTAAATGCAATAACAAGAAACGCGTTGGAAGAGCTGGGCGTGACATGGACATTTCTCACTAAATCATCCAGAGATTCTTTTCTAATGGATCTATATTACAAGGAGCCAAATGTAATATTTGGTGAATCATCATTTCTAAAAGCTTCATTACAAGATGCCATAAAATTAAATGTTGCAGAAGATCTCCCAAAAGTTGATATAGTAAACTGCATAGGTACACCTTTGGATTTAGAGGCTGCTGATTTAATACATGACATTCTTGGGGCCAGAGTCAATGACATATACGGCACTCAAGAATTTGGGTGGATAGCAATGAACGGGAATCCTGTGAGGGAAGACATTGCATTTGTAAGATCTGATGTAGGTCATGATTTTAAAGAAGCTGTAGTGGGGGGTCTTCCCACAGGGGATAGTTTCCCTGTAGTAGAATCTGGTCATGCGCTTGACAAAAATGGAAAAATAATTACCTATATGAGGGCTAGAACCCAACCTGATTATGAAATTTACGTCAGAGAAACAACACTAAATGCGAAACAAACAATTGAGAGGGCATGCCGAAGCATTTTGAGAATAAAATCCAAGGTAGCAAAAGTTCCTGATGATGTAATCTTAAACTCCGATAGGACAGTCCTAGAACTTAAACCTTCAATAATCCCGAAGGGTTATGAAGAGAATAACGAGCCAGTAATCATTGAAGGGCCTGTTAAGACAAAGATGTTTGATCTACTTGTTCAGGCACAGCTTGACTACCAAACTTTAAGCGTCAAGGATCCATGCTGGGTTAAGGATAGGTAAATCCGAATATGATTTTCCATAGGCATGACCTGGTGTTTTCCGACTGGAGACAGATCGATACCTCAACAATTCAAAATGAGGATTTTAAAAAACTTATAGTTCAGAATATACTTCCTGGAATTGTAAGGCGAGAAGAGATTGATACCACTCAAGGCGATAACTTCTATTCTGAAAAAGAAACGGTATTCATTGGCTTTGTTCATCCCTATACAGAAAACGGGAGAAGGCTTAGGTTCGGATCATCTATTCCTGGAAAAAATATTACAAAGCTAGTGACACCCTATGAAATTACAAATTTTAAATTTCAATCCAGAACACCTGCACTATCGGCATTATACGACATAAAAAATGAATTTAAAGTAGGTGTTTGGGGCTCAACGTCTCTTGAGATTGTCACAGGATTGCCCTATACCCACGATATGTCCGATTTGGACCTTCTGGTAAAAAACTATGCCCCCGAAGAACTTATTAATCTCTTGTCTTTCTGTAATGAGCTAGAGTCTCGTATTGGGATAAAAATTGATATCGAAATTAATCTTAAGTCAGGTTATGGCATAAACCTTAAAGAATATGCATCTGAAAGCGATACATTACTTGGGAAAGGATTAAGAGACGTTGTATTAATAGATAGAAAGAGCATTGAGGCATATTTATGAAAAAAGTAGACTTATTGGGGGAACTAGCAACTAGAAGCATCCTATTAGAGGTATCGACCCACCCAAAACCCGGCCTTGTTACACCTTTTTCATCGGGGGCCCACAGGGACATGGACTTCACACTTTTCTTGAAGAGTACAGCTGTACTGAGCCAGGGCTTTAAGGAGGTATCCCACTTTGGCTATAACTATAAAGGGGATATACAGAAGATGCTTCCACCTTTAAGAAAACTAGGGCTGGAAGTTGAAGAGAGGATGTTCGAAGTAACAAACGGCGTCAACACCCAAAAAGGCCTCATATTCCTTTTTTATCTGATACTTGGTGCATCAGGCCATTTATTGAACAAAAGAAAACTCTCTCCAAAAAATGTTTCGTCTTCAGTTTCAAAGATCACTTCTGGCATAACTGAAAAAGAACTTGAATCAATCAAGAAAGGTAAAAAAACTCTTTCAAAGGGCGAAAATACATTTGTCACACATGGTATCACAGGGATTAGAGGGGAAGTAGAAAAAGGACTCCCAACCGTCATGGAACTTGGACTGCCCGAATTTAAAAAAGCTTATGAGAAAACTCAAGACATAAACAAGTCTTCACTTCACGCACTTATTGCCATAATGTCAAGGGCTGAAGACACAAACATTATCTCAAGAAACGGGATCGAAGCATACTATGATATACAGAAAAAAGCAGATGAAATAATTAAAGTGGGCGGAGTTTTAACGACTACTGGGATGTCAAAGATACTAGATCTCGAAATGGATTTTCTCAAAAAAAATATTAGCCCAGGCGGAGCTGCAGATTTATTGAGCGCAACATTATTCTTTTACTTCCTTAGTAAAGAGATATGAGGGGCACTTATGGAACTAACACCTCTTCAGACCTTAATTATTGCACTTGTATTTAGGATATCAATACCGATAGTACTATTTGTCGGAATAATCTATTTTTATAAAATGAAAGGCAAAAAACGGAGATAACTTACTTCCAAAACTCTTCTATTATTAGGGATGCAAGAAAACACAACCCAGAATTTTTCATGCCCCAATACCTCTCTATATTAGGCCTTGCCACATCTAAGAGGTTTTTCAACTCTTCATTAATCAATTCATACTCGTTGCTTGTAAGTTGCACGATGGATATGCGTTTTCCTAGAAATTCCATAATTTTTCCTGCTTCTATATGGTCTTCTATTTCCTTAATTGAAATCTGATACTCTGACGAATCTATAGCGCATATAATCTCAAAAAGCAGATTCTTTATCACGTCGTGAGGTATATCATTATTCATATCAGTCGACCTTAATTCTAATAATAGTTTTCCAATAATAGTTTATTAATCTTATGTCTAGATTAGATTTCTTATGAGAAATCATTATATATCCTAACCCGTATTCTTTTTCGTGACCAGGAATAAAATTATCTTTTCAATTGTTTTTCTTATTTTATTATTTTCTGCTTGTTGTTTGTATACCGAAGAGACAAAATCTATTCCTGTTGAGACTGGAAATTCTCAGTATAGGTACACAGATAAGGAGATTGAATACTTCACAGAGATTGCTCTCGGGACTGAGTATGGCAACAATATCCAGGTTATAAGAAAATGGGATTCAGATATAAGGATAAAAATCAATGGAGATCCAAATGAAAAGGATCTCCAGACCTTGAACCAGGTAATATCAGACATTAATGAAATTATTGGAGATAAGATTAATGTTTCTATTGTCAACACGAATCAAAATATCGATATAAGCTTTGTTCCATTATCCGATTTTTCTATCTGTAACGCAGCGCCTGGAAACTATGGATATTTCAACTGTGAATGGAGAAATAATGTAATTTATGAATGTAATATATGCATTGCAACTGAGAATACCCTCCTTCAAGAAGAAAGGTCTCATATGATAAGGGAGGAACTAACTCAGTCTCTAGGTCTTATGAGGGATTCCTTGAAATATCGTGACAGTATATTTTACGAGGGGTGGACTCAAACTCAAAGATACTCTGAAATTGATAGAAAGATGATTGAGATATTATACTCTGAAAATATAAGGCCAGGTGTTGGGAAGGAAGAAGTTGACTCAATTTTAAGAAAATAAGATTTACTCTCTAATTCAAGTTATTTTGAGATAATTCAATAGAAACTATTTTAAGTCTTTCATTTATAATCAAAGTATGAACTACAAACTACTATTAGGAAGTCTTTGCATTGGATCAGGCTTGTCTACGATTTATTACAGATTTACAAATGCTTTGTATTCTGAATTTTTGGATATAGTAATTTTGGCCCTATCATTAGTTGTTGGAATCTACTTTATCTCAAAAG
>DUKX01000122.1 GCA_013329085.1 Methanofastidiosum sp.
GAAATCTATTTTGCACATACCTCAAATTTAATAAAAAATTAGATATATAAATTAAGAAAATGCTACAATAGTAACTCCCATCGACCTTTCAACTTCTTTTAACTTGACAACATCACTTTCTGGCATTTTAGCATAATTAAGAGGTTTTTCATATGCCAATAGTATTATTCCAATTTCTTTTTCCAGCGCTTTTATTTTTTCAAGATTTTTAGCATCCACTTTAGCATAATCTGGACAGAATTTCATAATCTCACCCAAATATATAATACTCAAGAATATAAATCATTTTTGATGGATGGCATGACCAGCCGTTTTATTACCTAGATTTTTCCTTGAAGCCAGCCGATTCTAATCCCTTCATTAGAATCAAATTCAGGAATGTAAGGTTTAATATCTAATACAGGTGTTCCTTCAATCATATCAATGCCTCTTATATGCAAGATTCCATCGTCTATTTTCAATAACTCAACTACAGATAATCCAATGAAGTTTGGCCTGTGGGGTGATCTTGTGGCAAATACACCCCTTAAGTGGTTGTCAAGGTAAGGTTTCACAATAAGATGAGAATATTCTGATTTATGGAAATAAAAAAGCACCAATATATGGGAAAATCCATCAAGATCTTTTAATCCATTTTTATATTCAGAAAATATCTCAACAGTTCCTTTATAATCCATTCCGTCACTTGAATCCTTTGGCACACCAACTGGCTCCTTAAAAGGGGAATGAACTACGCCTATAGGCTTTAATTTTAGTTCTTCCATGTAATGTTTTTTCAAAGGAAATATATATCTATTTTGTCCATAGAAAACATTTAGTTAACTATTAAATTAAAAGAAGAATGTTTTTAAGAAACTACTCATATTGCTTGGTATGAAAGCCATAATAAAACTAGATAAAGAAAATATAGAGCGCGTATATGAAATATATTCCTGGAAAACGGATGTAAGCAGTCTTCAGTTTGTTGTTTCAGAAAAAGATGCAAAGAATGGCGCATCTGGAATTATAACCATAATAATGGAAGGAAATGACATGGATCTTTTCAAAAGGCTCATGTATGGGCCTCGAAAAATGGGATTCTATGGAGAACTTGACAGGCTATTAGAAACATCCGAGGACTAACTTTTTAGATCTCTTATTTATGAAATAAATAAGTCTATTTCCCAAAAATATTTAAAGATATTTAATTTTGACCTTCTAACGGTGTTCTTATGACATTAAACGTTGAGAAAACTCTAAAGAAGATAGAGGATTTCTACGGAGAAGTGCCTTTTATTCTAAAAGAGATATCAAAAGACGAAAAGGACTTCATAACTTCAGTACAGAAACTTTTTCACCTTATGGGGCCAAACAAGGTTTTCTCACCAAAAGAAACTGAACTCTTTGCTATAGCAGGTGCTGTTGGGCATAATGGCGGCCACTGCCTCGCATTTCATATCAAGCAAGCTCTTAATTTTGGGGCAAGTGAAGAAGAGATATTCCAAGTTATTTTAATAGCTTCCTTGATGGGAGAATCTTCAGCACTTGCAGTTGGGCTTAGAAAATTAAAGGAGATAGAAAATGAAAGATGAATTACTAAGGAAGATTAAGGAAAAATATGGAGAAATCCCGTTTATTACACAAGAGATCTCAAGAGACGAAGAATACTTTGTTCCAAGAACAAAAAGAGTCATTCATCTTATGGGTGAAAGTGCATTAGATACAAAGACAGCGGAACTAGTTGCTGTGGCTGCTGCTACTGCATTAAAAACTCCGTTTTGCCTTGATGTACATATAAGAAATGCAATAAATGCCGGTGCGACAGTGGATGAATTATTCAATGTTATCGAAATAAGTGCTCTTATCTCTGAATCCTCTGCTCTCGGTATGTCTTTAAGAGAATACAGGAAAGTCATTGATAAAATGGAAGGCTAAATCCCCCTTTCTTTCTTAAATGTATTTAAAATATCTGTTAAATCCGGCTTTCCGACTTCTTCTACTGAATACTTCACCCTTACCAGTGGCTTATTGAGTTTCATGAGCTTACCTATGTCTATAGGAGTTCCAACGATTACGGTATCACAAGGAACATTGTTTATTGTTGTTTCAAGCTCTTCTACCTGCTCTCTGCTGTATCCCATTGCAGGCAATACTTTTCCAAGTTGTTTAAAATTGTCAAATATCTCTTTTATTGTATTTACGGCCCAAGGTCTTGGGTCTATTATTTCTTGAGCATTGAATTTTTTTGCCGCAACTGTTCCAGCACCAAAACTCATGTTTCCATGGGTGAGTGTTGGCCCATCTTCAACGACAAGAACTTTTTTATCTTCTATTAATTTTGGATCTTCAACAAAAACTGGAGAGTTTGCTTCGATTATCGTTGCGGTGGGATTAATTTTTTGGATATTTCTCTTTATAGTATCTACTTGATCATGCGTGGCAGAATCAACTTTATTAATAATAATCACATCGGCCATCATTGCATTCGCCTCCCCAGGATGGTATGTTAGTTCTTGACCAGCCCTCAATGGGTCAGCCAAAACAATATGCAAATCAGGTTTGAAGAATGGGAGGTCATTATTTCCTCCATCCCAAAGAATAACATCTGCCTCTTTTTCAGCTTCTCTCAATATTCTTTCATAATCAACGCCAGCAAATACAACTGTTCCATTTTCTATATGAGGCTCATACTCTTCTCGTTCTTCAATTGTGCAATCTGCCTTATCCAGATCTGCATAAGTTTCAAATCTTTGAACTGCGCTCTTTAAGAGATTTCCATAAGGCATTGGATGCCTTACAACAACAACTTTCAATCCCATACTTTTCAAGATGTCTCTAACCTTTCTTGTTGTTGGACTCTTGCCACTTCCAGTCCTTACTGCACATATGCTTATGACTGGTTTTTTTGATATTAGCATTACGGACTTTGGACCAAGAATAGAAAAATCTGCACAACTTGAAAGAACAACAGATGCCTTGTCCATCACATAATTGTGAGAGATATCGCTGTAAGAGAGAAATACTTTATCCACGTTATATCTTTTAATCAACTCCCTCAATCTACTCTCAGAGTATATAGGTATACCATTTTGATACAATGAACCTGCCAACTCTTTTGGGTACACACGATCCTCTATATCGGGTATTTGCGTTGCAGTAAAGCAAACAACTTCATATTTTGGATTATCTCTAAAATAAGTATTAAAATCATGAAAATCTCTACCGGCTGCACCCATTATAATAACTTTTTTCTTCATTTTATCTCCTCTTTTTTATACGCTAAACTATATAAAAAGATGTCTATTTAATTTGTTAATGGCATTGCCGGAAATAAAAAATATAAAATATTTTCTTATCCCCCTAGTTCTTATAGTTATACTTGCAGTATGTGAAACTTATCCACTTTACGGCAGATTTCCTTATCCCCTTTCATGGGATATATGGTATCACATGCGGATAGTAGAAAACTTTTCTAATGGATATTTTACTTTTGATCCAGTATCTTTTGGCCCAGAAGGGAGAATTCATATGTATCCGCCTCTTTTCCATATCCTCTTATTGGGATTATATAAAGTCTTAAATTTTGGAGGGCTGTCTATTATGGATACTGCAAGGATAATGCCAGTTATATTGTTCTCATTGTCGGCGATTTCAACATTTATACTGATAAACAAATTTTATGGAAAAGAAGTAGGGCTCCTATCCTCATTTTTTGTGCTTGTTATACCCGTATCTCTTGACCGAGGAATAATCGCCTCGCCACAATCACTTGCCTTGGTATTAATCCCTCTGGGTTTTCTTACATACCTCTTAGGATTAAAAGAGAGAAAATACCTATACGCTTCAGGGATTATATCGTCGGCCGTTTTTTATACACATGGCCTCTCATTCATAGTATTTTTTCTATCAATTATTTTATTCACATTTCTCTTGTATTTAGTCAAACGAGAAATGAAACTCCAGAATTTTTTCATATTTACCTTAATAACAATTATTATATCGTTCCCCTGGATTATCCAGCTTTTAATCCATGGCGTCGCATCAAACATCCCATATGGAGGAATATTCAAGCTTTCATTTTATCCTGTTAAACTTGGATATATAACAATGGCTTTAGCTTTACCCGGAATAGTATTTCTAATACTCCGGAAAAGGGAAGAAGATCTGATGTTAATTTCATGGGGTACTGTAGCTTTTTTACTTTCAAGAAATTACATAACAAGCCTAGATCTTCTACCGTTCAGATTCATAGAATTTTTGGCTTACCCCATTGCATTTTATTCTTCTTTTGCCATATTTGAATTTGCCAAAGATAAACGAAAGGAAGCCATTCTTGTGGCAATTATAGGCATTATGATTATCTCATCTTTTCCTGCTGCAGAATATGTTTCAAAGGTCAAACCCATGTTAGGGGCCGAGGAACATTCGGCCTTTTCTTATCTAAATGAAAATTCAATTCAAGATAATTTCACAGTTGCTTCTTCGTGGTTTACTTCACCGATTCTTGGAAACATTTCAGGATTGAAAACAGTCGAAGGTGGATACGCTTCAGGGAGTTGGGATTATGTCAAAAGAAGTCAGGATATAAAAGCCCTTTATTCGGGAAATTATTCAGCTATAGATGAATATAACATAAAATATGCCTATCTTGGGCCAAGAGAGATTGTAGAGTTTAAAAATAGTGAAAACTATTTAAATGCTTCCTCAATAGATAAATTATACAGCACAGGTAAAACCTCTCTGTACATATTCTGGGGTGGTAATTATAAATAAAATTTTAACATACTCTACTCTGGCTATACTCATAATCGCAATATTCTCTGTGGGTTGTACTACTCAAAAATCTGATTTAGAAGAATACGAAGCAAAACTTACAATAGATGAGTTCGAGAAAGCGAAAGGAATTGTTGGAGAGGCCTATATAAACCAGAAGATTAACGAGGGAAAGATTAAGAGAGTTGAAGATATCTATTATGTTGACCTCGCATTTAAAGGTTCGAGAAGATATTTTGATTTCAATATGCTAGTTATTGACCCCTTAACAGAGAGAGACCTTGTATCTGACCTAAAAACGCCTGAAAATCTTGATTTTTGTAGAAATTATCTAAAATATAGAGGATTCCCTGAAGATCAAAATATTGTAATATTAAACAATCTTATTTCCAAAGACAGTTTTTCAAAAACAACTTTAAATGAAATAATTCTGAGCGTGATAACTACACAAGCCCAATCAAAAGAGAGACAAGCATTATACAACGATTACTTAAAAAAACTACCTCCAACGGTTTCAGACTTCATGCAAATCAAATTTCCACAACCCTCAACAGATGCCATCAATCTAGCCGATTTATTTCTAAAAATATTTGAGAAAAATAAGTTTTTAGTTGACAATGTTGCACAATCAGATTTTGAATATAACATGACTAGCACTAGTATAACACTCATTATGCAGAATCCATTTGAGAAATCCTTCTATATTGACGAGGGAAAAGATGGTGTGCTAGACAAGTGGAGCCGATATATCTCAGGTAGTTTAAGTGAAGAATACTGGAATTTCGATAAACAAAATGGATTCGAAGTAAAAAAGATATACCAGTACGATGCACAGGTATGGAGAAACTTCTCTAATTTTGAGAAGGAATATAGAAATACGGGAGAGTACCCTATTACTACCGACTTTTACAAAGAGTGTGTTCTCTACGATTATAAAGAAGATGGAGAATATGATATAATTGTAGGAGTTATTATTGGGCCCTATGTTTACAAGCACTACGGTGCAGATAAATATTATCCGTTTGAAGCAGTAATAGACTTCTATGCAGGCAACACAAATATCTCCGATATAAACTTCCTTTATGACCAGTTTGGAATTAGAAACAAAGGATGGATATACATTGATACTGATCTACCTTTAACTGAAGCAACTGAAGCTAAAATTGAAGAAAAGGGAAAAATACTGGATGATGTCGTAAGATTACTAATGGATAAACAAATTCTGATTCCTACAGTTCCAGAAGATAGACCTAACGCTCCGGCCATAGACATAAATTAAGACAGATAACCATCCAATTCGGGGTAATTTACTCCGGTTAGAACGATTACAACTTTTAGGATATCTGGTGAATTATCCGTGAGTGAAACTCCCCATATTATCTCGGCATTTTTATGAATCCTTTCTTCTATATGCCCAGTTACATTTGTTGACTCTTTGAGTGCTAGATCTTTGTTTCCTATTATATTAATAAGTGCGCCCTTAACATCATCTAACTCTAAATCAAACTTTGATTTTAATGCACGCTCATAGGAGTTTATAGTCTTTTTATCTCCTTTTCCTTCGCCCACGCCAATATAGCAAGCCCCACCCTTGTTTATCACAGTCCTAAAATCAGCGAAATCAATGTTGACAAGGCTTGGTAGTGCAAGGGAATGATACAATCCCTCAATCTTTTCCCAAAAGGGAGAATATCCTCTAGCAAATATTGTTCGCTGCTCATCTTCCCTTATAATAAAAGAATTGGAATATGCCTTAAATTCTGAAAATTTCTCTTTTGAAATCTCTTTTCCAGAAGTTAATATGTCATCTGCCCGTATTACTGGTATCGGGATGGCTTTGCTATCCGTTGCCAGTTTTAAAAGAATTGATGTCAACTTAATATTTGTATCAGTTAAATCAGTTAAAACAAATACAATATTTGCTATACTAAAAAATCCACGGAACTCTTCATCAATTTTTGATGCTACCTGGGATATACCTTGAATGTTTTCAGATGAATCTATTTTATTTTTTAAAGTGTCATTAACAAAAAATTTTTTTTCCGTTTTTAAGAATTTTAATCGATCCTTATCATATCCGATCGCCAATGTTCTTATATCTAGATTTTGGGGTTTTGATTCTATTATCTTAAAGCTCTCGTCTCCGATTCCGATGACCATCATCTTAAGTTTCTGCGAATCGCTGTCCTTCTTAGCCTGTACCATTAAAGTTTTTTTAGGAAATTTTTTTATAAGGGTTATTGTTTGTAAGTGTATGGACAAATATTATTTTATCACCGGAAACAAAGGAAAATTTAAAGAAGCTAAAGATAAACTAGAATATCTCAATATTGAACTAATCCAGACAAAGATGGAATATCCGGAGATCCAAGCTTCGGATCTTAAAGAAATAGCCTTATTTGGGATTAATTTTTGCAGCGAAAGGCTTAAAAGTCCCTTCTTTTTAGAAGACTCGGGACTGTTCATAGAAGAACTAAACAGCTTTCCTGGACCGTACTCAAGGTATGTCCAAGATACAATCGGAAATGATGGTATCTTGAAGCTTCTATCAAATGTAAAAAATAGAAGTGCTTACTTCAAATCTGTAGTGGGACTATACAAAGATGGCCCCCATTTATTTGAAGGAATTTCAAGAGGAACAATCGCAAATGAAATGAGTGGTCAAGAGGGATTTGGATATGATCCGATATTTATCCCTGAAGAAAACTCAAGAACATTTGGAGAGATGACTACCAAGGAGAAAAATGCTTTCTCCCATAGGGGTAAAGCCCTTGAAATAATGGCCAAGTACCTTGAAAATGGAGTTGAGTAAATGGCAAGAATGCATTCGAGAAAAAGAGGAAAATCCGGTTCAAAAAAACCGGCAAGAACATCGATGCCACATTGGGTTGAAAAAAGGCCAGAAGAGGTTGTTGATTTAGTATTAACTATGTCAAAAGAAGGTCATGGACCTAGCATGGTAGGAATTATATTAAGGGACCAACATGGAATCCCTGATGTAAAACTTATCGCTGGGAAGAGTATTAACGAAATATTAAAGGAGAATAATCTCCAAAGTGAATACCCAGAAGACCTTTTCAATCTTATATCTAGAGCCGTCAACTTAAGGAAGCATCTTGAGCTTAATCCAAAGGATCTTCACTCAACAAGAGGATTAAATCTTATTGAGGCAAAGATTAGACGACTTGGAAAATACTATACTGAGAAAGGTAGAATTCCAAAAGATTGGAGATACCACCCAGAAAAGGCTCAGCTTATTGTGAGATAAATCTATTTTTATTCTATTTTATTAATTTTCATTTAAATTATAATATAAGTATTAATAAGATTTATTTTTTATTCAGAAATTCTTAAAAAGAACATTTTAAAGTGTTGTTATATGGGTAAATATACGAAATTTCCATTGCCCCTAATTTTAGTAATTATCGTATTGGGAGCAATGCCCATTGTATATTCAGATAGTACTGAAGAATATTACATGCTTACGTTAATAAATAATGAACGCCAGGCACAAGGTCTTGAGCCTCTCATAATGAATTCGTCTCTTTCATCTGCCGCAAAACTTCATAGCCAAGATATGATTAACAGAAATTTCTTTAATCACGTAAATCCTGATGGGCTGACACCTTCAGACAGAGCTAGAAATGCAGGGTACAGCTTCATTGCCTTAGCAGAAAATATATGTGGGAACCCATCTATAGATGCTGGGCATTCTTCACTTATGGGAAGCCCTTCTCATAGAGTCAATATTTTGAATCCGTCTTACAAAGAAGTAGGGATAGGAATAGTTGACGGTGGGCCTTACGGAAAAATGATAACTCAACTCTTTGGCACGCAATCAGGAAATAGTGTGACAACCCCAACTACAACACCACAAGAACCTCAAGGGAAACCTGATCTAATAATAGGAGGGATAGATTTTTCTGGACAAGCTGAATCCTTAAAACAGGTATCAATGAAAATAACATTAATCAATTCGGGAAAGAAAAATGCAGGGAATTTTGTATTTGCTATTTTTGAGGGGGCTCCTGAAAAAGGAAATCAATTAGGCAAAATAGATATTCCCTCTCTTTATGTTGGACAAACAATAACAGCTAATTTTAACTGGGCCCCCCCTACAGAAGGGAGCTATACAATTTACTTTATTACTGACCATAATAAAGATATTGATGAAGAAAATGAAGACAACAATATGGAAACTTATCCTTTATCTGTTAAATTAACAAATTCACAGACTACTTCTGAAGAAAAATCAATTAATACAACAACAAGCAATCAAAACAATAAACCTGATTTATACATATCTAAAAGTGATATTTCCTATAATCAAATAGTCTATGAAGACGAATCTTCATTAGTATCTTTTAGAATAAGAAATATTGGAAAATCAACAGCTTTTGGAATACCCGTTAAAATATACGCTAATGGCGAGCTTAAAGCATCTTCGACAATAAATCAGATCCTACCATCTTCGTATACAGATTTGGCACTATATTTAACATTCCCAAATTCTGGCGAGAATACCCTGGATATCAAAATTGATCCTGATAACAGTATAGACGAAATCTCAAAATATAACAACTACATAAATTTCAACATAAAAGTGGAACCAAGAGAAAATAATTCAATTGCAACACCCGACAGTAATCAAAATAACAATCAGATATACCAAAATATTGATTTATTAATATATCCTTACTACATTACAATTGAAGAACAAGGAAATGGATTTTTCTCAATTAAAACGAAAATAAAAAATAAAGGAAGTTCTAGTGTGGATGACTTTTCTGTAACTATCTACCAGAGAGATGATACTAATAGTTCAAATAACACATTTATAGAAAGATTTTATCTATCCTTGGGCCCGGACCAAATAGTTGAAAAGAGTATTACATTTATGCCAACTACAGAAAAAGGAGAGATTGTTGTAGTTATTGATGAAGAAAATAAAATCAAAGAAATGGATAAAAACAATAATAATGCTACAAAGAAATTTTCTAATATTATTAATGAATCAGATATGCCTGAAATGGGAAGCTATTTCATACTAAATACAACTCCTCAAGATGTAAATATATCTAATTTGCTCAAAGTCACGATGAAACTAAAAGATATTAATTCTTCAAATGCATATCTATATTACAAATATAAAGAAGATATTAATAGTTCCTTCTTCATTCTAAAGATGAATAATGAAGGAAATTATAGCTACTCGGTAGAAGTAGAACCATTAGGGAAAACTAATCTATTTTATTATTTTGAGGTAGACACAGGTTATGACATAATAAAATCGCCTAATGAGTCACCAAATGAGCTATATTCAACTATTATCAATTATCAACAAAATATTCAAGAAAAAAGAAATCCAAGTTTTTTAGATAATGTAAGAAAGATTTTTGGATTAATATAGAATTAATTCAAACATATTATGCCAATAGACTATCTAAGTTACTATAAGAATACTAAAAAAGAATAAATAAAAAATTTGAGACTATTATTTTGGTCTTGCAATGCCGCAAGAGTCTAGCTTGCAAGCATCGAATGCTTTGTTTGCAGCTCCGACTCCGTATTTCGTGGAAATCTCTGCCAAAGCGGAGTCTATAGTTTTACGAGTTGCAGGATTGCTCTTAGCATCGCCCATTTCTTCTCTTATAATTTCTAGAAGATCTAAATAAGTTTTTTCTATTCCCATTGTTTTCAACTCCAGTAATTATGCCATATACTACATAATTACATATCATAATATGTTACTTAATATATAAACTTTTCGTTGATTGTATAAAAAATAATAATCAATATCGGCAATTAGAGGAATACTAAAAATAGTTATCCACCCCTAATATTTGATGAAAATTATCAAAGATAGTATAAATCAATAACAAAATTAAATATTCGTATATTAAAATTTAAAAAAATAGTAATTATTGCAAAATGATAATTTT
The DNA here is from genome assembly GCA_013329085.1 of Methanofastidiosum sp. Classification (GTDB taxonomy): domain Archaea; phylum Methanobacteriota_B; class Thermococci; order Methanofastidiosales; family Methanofastidiosaceae; genus Methanofastidiosum; species Methanofastidiosum sp9950u. The sequence continues at coordinate 10,695 of DUKX01000122.1, forward strand.
GAACAATATCCTAATCTTTTACTTCAATAAAGTATCATCTCGAACTTAGAACTAAAACTACTAAATTTAATTTATAAAAAAAGTGCGGGGGATGGGATTCGAACCCACGAATACCTACGTAACAGGACCCTCAATCCTGCGCCTTTGGCCATGCTCGGCAACCCCCGCGCTTCAAATGGTTTCAACGAGATTTTTTAAATCGTCCAATTTTGTGGACAGCATGTCCAAAGCTTTCGAAACTAGATCATTAACATTCATATTCTCATAAGATTCAACAAAGAATATAAATGCATCATTCTCATAAGATATTTTAATTACGTTTTGCTCACAGGCTTCTTCGCAAGCCCTACACATAGTACATTCGTAAATATCTTTTACTTTAATTTGGTCTTTTTCTTTGTAAAGAATCTCTTTAGGGCACTTAGGAACACATTCTTCACAAAAGTCACATTTATCTAAGTTAAACTCAATTTTAGGTACATATTTGTATGCGGCGTTAGCTATTTGCCATTTAGCATGATCCTCTGCAGTTCCAATCCTAGCAACTGCGTCAAACTTTAATTCCTGGCCTTCTCCAAGTTTAGTAATTGGTATATCTTCAAGCATTGGATAAATATCTGAATCCCCAGATACCAGATCCCTTGAGTAAACTGTACATGGCCCTGATTTTTCAAGAGATAAAGTAACTGAGCATTTTTCACATCCTTCTTTACACCCGCATTCCTCAGGAGTTATGTAAATCTCGGATGCATTGTTTAAAGGAATCAAACCTACTCTATGGGCTATTATTTCATCAAAAACTGGAGAATTATTTTTATAAAATTTAAGATAGTCAACTGCCATTGAGGGCATTTCTGAAATAAATATACGCCTCAAAGCATTAACTAATGGTACAGAAACCCCTCTGACCAAAAATCTTAGTTCTCTATCGTCTTTTTTGAAAATTTCTATTTCCATTATACTCTTCTACCTCTCTTGCCCCCTTTGGCCCTTGTACCGTCATGAGGTATAGGTGTAGCATCCTCGATTTTACCAATTCTTAACCCTGCTCTTGTAAGTGCTCTAATAGTTGCTTGGGCTCCTCTCCCTGGGGTCTTTGCCTTGTTTCCTCCTGGAGCTCTAACCTTAATGTGGACAGCTACTACGCCTTTCTCTATAGCCTCTTCGGCTGCCTTTGCCGCTGCTTTCATTGCGGCATAAGGGGATGATTCATCTTTTCCAGTTTTTACTATCATACCGCCTGTAACTCTGCTAATAGTTTCAGCACCCGTTAAATCGGTGATGTGAATAAGAGTATTGTTATACGAAGCGTATATGTGGGCTACCCCCCATCTTCCTCCTTCTTTTGGCATTAATTACCCTCCTCAATTACTGTTTTTTTCGGAACTTCTGGATGACTTGGATCGCTTAATGACGATCTAACGGCATATCCAATTGAATTTTCAATTGCTTTAGGAACTAAATAGCTGGGGATTGATACTTTGGCACCGTTTAGCATAATGTGTTTATGAACTATAAACTGTCTTGCCTGTTTTGGTGTTTTTGCTAGTCCTTTCCTTAATACAAGTGATTGTAGTCTTCTGTCTAGAATATCTTCTAAAGACAATGTCAATACTTCTTCTAATGTTGACTCTTCTTTCAATATTCCATACTTCTGAAGCATTGTTATAAGGTCAGTAGTCTGCCTTTTTGATGCTTCGTCATGACTGGCCAATAGTGCTCTTGCCTGCCTTCTTACATTTCTAAGAAAACTCAAAGCTTTCCATATCTCTTTTTTATTGGCAAGTCCGTATTTTTTCATCAATACGTTTTCAGAGTCAATTCTATCTTTTTGCCATGGATGTGATGGTTTATCATATTTACGTCTGATTTTTTTTGGATCTCCCACTTAAATCACCTTGTAGCTTTCTTTCTCTGGACGCCTAATGAGGTTCCTTTTCTAAAAGAGGATTTTGTTCTTTGCCCCCTTACAGGAAGTCCAAGTTGGTGCCTGACACCCTTGTAACTCTTCATCTTCTTCATCCTGTTTAGATCTTCCCTCAATGACATTAATAATTTTGGCCCAACGACATGAACATTCTCGCCGGTCTCATAATCCTTTCTCCTATTAACAAGCCATACGGGAATACCATTATTTATAGGATTCTCAATTATCGTTTCAATTATCTTTATTTTTTCTGGCGGTATATTTCCTACCTTAGTCTTGGGGGATATACCTGCCACTTGGGCTACAGCCCTGGCCATAACTGGTCCGACGCCTCTTATTTTCAATACGCCAACTTCAAAGATGTCGTTTCCCATTATGTTTGTACCTAGTACACGAACAATACCTTTTACTTCTTCATCCATATAATCACCATAGCGCCGGGGATGGGATTTGAACCCATGCACTCCAGAGGAGAACGGGCTTTCCAGGCCCGCGCCGTACCAAGCTCAGCAACCCCGGCTATGAAGCAAATATAATATTATATCCATATTTCTTCTTTATATTCACCCTTTCAAAGCTTTTTTCTAATCTCTCTTTTATAATATTTACGCCTTTTCTTATTACAAGTTGTAGATTTCCACCTTCATATAAATGTTTTGGTGCTTCATCTATCATAAGCCCGACTAAGTCCATCCCCGATGATACAGGTGGATTTGTCAATATAATATTAAACTTATCAAGGTCTTCATAAAGGTTTCCTTGACTTACCGATGCGTTTTTTATATTATTGAGCTTTATATTCCTTTTTGTGAGATAGACGGCCCTTTTATTTATGTCCCTCATATGAACTTCCGAAACATAAGAGGATGCTACAACGCCTATTACTCCATACCCACATCCCATATCAAGTACTTTGTGACTTTTGTCCAAGTCCATTAGTTCACATAATGCCATAGTCCCTTTATCTACTTTCTTTGAAGAAAATACGCCTGGCGCTATGTCAAATTGATACATTTTTCCCAGTATCGTCTCTGAAATCCTTGCTATTTTCAATGGTGCTGTGACATCTTCAGAGTAATAGTGCGACATTAATTCCACGTCCTTGGATATGTTCCTGTTTCCATAAGCACTGTTAACGGTTTTGCAACAATGTCTTTGTCTTTTTTTAATATCTCTTCGGAGTTCATTTGGGTTTCTGAAACTGCAACAGCTTCATTTTTAAGCGTCATTATAGCGACTGTATCCCCTTTCGAGATACCACTTTGAAGCTTAGATACCCCGGGAGCAGTAAGCATTGAACCTTGGCATAGTGCTTCCACTGCAGTATCCTTAATCCATATCTTCTTTAATGGCCCAAGTACAATTTCATATGGCACTATACACTTCTTAAGGATGTCCTCGTTGTTTTCTTCTATGGAGAAAACTTTTGCATCTAGAAGATCTTGGAGTCTTATTGTAGATTCCTCCCCAAATACTCCAGTTTTAGTTCTTCTGAGTTCTTCCATGCTTGCACCACACCCCAATGAAAGCCCCATGTCATAACAAAGCTTTCTTATGTAAGTTCCAGCGTCACAGCCAACTCTCATAAGGACATCTTTGTTTTCTATCTCAATTGGTGTTAGGTAATGAATTTTCCTAGTTCTAACCCTTCTCTTAACGGCACTTTTAACGGGTGGTTTCTGATATAGAATTCCCTCGTATTCTTTTAATACCCTCATAAGATCATTTTTTGGAACATCCTTTTGAAGATGAAGTGTGCAAACATATTCCTTATTAGATGTCATTAAAAGTTTTACAAGTTTTGTTGCCTTTCCAAGCGTCACAGGTAGTACTCCTGAAACATTAGGATCAAGTGTTCCTGAATGACCAGCTTTGGATATGCCAAGAATTTTCTTTACCCAAGAGGTAACCTCATGAGAGGTGGGCCCTCTAGGTTTATCTATATTGACAATCCCCTTTTGCAAAAGTTCATTTAAATTTCGGTCTTCTGGTTTTTTTCCATACCTAGAACTTGTCTTGTCCTTTGATTTGTACAATATGTCTCCATCGGACCCGTTCAACTGTACCCCTCTACCTTGGCCTTTTGTATGGCCTCCTTAAGGGTATCGTCAGATGCGCCTTTTTCAACATTAATTTTTACGTCCCAAGGCTCAAGATGTTTTATGTTGCATCTTCTCCTCTTAACGCCTGTTAACTCCTTTGGTCCGGAAACAACAACAAAGTTTTTGTTTACGATTTCCACAATAACGCAGTTTTTATCTGCTTCTCTTCCTAAAAGTTTTGTACAAACTCTTCCTACTTCCATTGCCATTACGTCACCCTCCAATTTATACCCGGTCGCCCTTTGGTACCGGTGATATGTTATTTATGGCTACAATTATGATCTGGCTTACTCCTTCAGCACTCAATCTGAGCGAGTTAATCACAAGATCATATGAAGCCAGATTAGATATATCCACATTATAAATCTTTTGATATCTTTTTATTTCACTTTTTTCTCTTTTTTCTGTATCTTTAAAGACCACGTCATAAGCGAGATTTTCCCGTTGAGATATTCTTCTTACCCTCTCCTCAAAAGGAGCGGTAATCCATACACTCAAATCAGGAACAATCATAAATCTTGCCATTCTTCCTTCGAGTATTATATTATTCTTATTTCCTAATTCCTTCTGTCTTCGATCTACTTCAATGTCAATTGAGTTATCTTTCTCAGCTAATCTAGAAAAATCCCCTAGAGACATACCTCTTTCTTTGGCAAGATTCCTAAAAATATCTCCAGTGTAGATGTGCGTATATCGAAGTTCCATTGAAACAATTTTTGCTACAGTTGTTTTCCCACTACCTGGAGGCCCTCCGATAGTCACGCGCATTAAAGTTGTCCTCTTACATCCTTTTTAATTAGGTCGCTTGTACACGCAGGGCAGAGAACTCCTCCAAATTTTCTCTCTGGTCTCTTTTTAGTTTTTGGTAATCTTCTCATTTCGTAAGATCTCAAACCTCGTGGCACTCCACCAAGAATAGCTCCACACTCACCACAATGAGGTGTTCCAGTTCTCTTTTCTCTGTAATGTGTTACTACTTTTCCAGAGGGTGTTCTCACTTTTTTTCTTTTTAAAGATCTTGATCTATACATCGGTCTCGGCATAATTTCTCACCTCTAAGCCATTCCCATTATCTTTCTAAGTATATTTGATACTACTGAACTTGAAAATATATACCATCCAAGCCAGCCTAGCCAATCACCAGTCTGTAATCCGGCTGGACTACTCTTGTGAAACAGCTGCACAAGAAGTGTATCAAAAGGTAGTTTTACAACTACAGGATCCACAATATCTGCAGCAGGAGATTGTCTAAGCCATGAAAAGAAGATAAATATCGGTATCATAGTTATGTACAGGGGTTTAAAGGACATTGACATTAGTTTCTTTTGCATTTCGTCAATTCTACCTTTCCTTTTTTGAAGCTTTTTTATTCTGTTCTTATCGTTTGACTTCTGTGCATTGAGCATTTCTTTCTGGAATGCAGTAGTTTCTTCCCTCATCATTTTGAGTTCCTTTTGATTTACAAGAAGCGCCTGAACTACTGTTAGGGTAGTTCCTATTACTATGGCTACCCCTAAGATGGCGTACATTGAACCATAGGCAAATAGCCATCCAAATGCTATGTCCAACGCCCTATATATGGGTTCTAATATGGCATCATATATACTCATTATTTCCACCTATCCTAAAAATTGCCTGAATGCAGGCATCATTTCACCCATTTGCTCCTTTGCTAGTTCCTCGTACATTCTATAGACTATACCGACTGTTAAAAGAATTCCTGTACCAGTACCAAGAGCTCCTGTAAAATCAGCAAATGCTGCAAGAAGTCCAACAAATATTCCCCCCATTAAAGTAATTGGTGGGATATATCGGTCAAGAACTTTTTCCAATATCCTAATGTCCCGTCTAAATCCGGGTATTTGCATTCCTGAGCCCTGAAGTTTTTTGGCAACTTCTCTTGGCCCCATGCCAGTTAAATCAATCCAAAGAACCGCAAACATAGCACATAGCCCGATAAATATTGGCAAATAGATTAATGCCCTCAATGGTTCATTGATTAAGATTTCAATGCTATGTGGGGGAGTCAGATAATAAATTAATCCGCTCTTTGGGCCCCCGTATTCATTAAATGTTCCAAGCCAATTGATTCCTCTGCTAGTTAAAATTCTAGCAAATAGCTGAACATTTGCAAATAATGCTGCTGCAAGAATGACTGGGATATTTGAAGCATATAAGAACTTTATTGGGTATCTTCCCCTTGCTCCTCTGAACTTACCATAGGATAAAGGTATTTCTAATCTCATGCCTTCAGCATATACTACAATTGCGAATACAACTAGCGTGAAGAACACTTGGGTTATATCCGGAAGCAGACCTCCCCTAATCCAAACAGGCTGCCCATCTATAAATGATTTTATAAATGCAGGTATGGCCCCGATAAACTCATCAGGATTTATCGGTGACTTGGCAAAACTGAATGCCTCCCATAATATTCTCTGAGAAACATTTGCTGCTATGAATAAAGAAATACCAGAACCAAATCCCCACTTTGTGACAACTTCGTCCATCATTAATACTAAAAGTCCACCTATAGCAAGTTGTACCACCATAAATCCTATCAAAAATGAACTCTCAGGCCTACCAAATGCGCCACCTAATATCCATATCGCAGCTTCAAAAAAACATAGGAAAATTGCTAGTATTTTTTGGGTACCTTGGAAAGTTGCTTTTCCTTTAGGAGACGAAAGGTCAAATTTTATAATTTCTGATCCTGCTAGTAATTGCATTATAATTCCTGCGGTAACAACTGGCCCTATACCTAAGGTTAGAATTGAGCCGTTTTCTCCTGCCATGATGGCCCTAAGGCCTGCAAAATAATCAATCTGACTCCCAGTTATCCCATAGACAGGTACCTCAGCAAGTATGAAGTAGAGGAATAACATCAATCCGCTCCAGATGAGCCTCTTCTTTAGATTAATACGCTTTATAGGTAATGTAACCTCAGGTAAGAACCTAAATATACTTTGCTGAAATCCTTCAATGGCCGCCATTAATTGTCACCTGTAATTACAGCTTCTCCTCCGGCAGATAAGATTTTTTCCTCTGCCTTTTTAGAGAATTCGTTTGCTGTTATAACATAAACTCCTTTTACGTTTCCTTTTCCACATACTTTTTTAACGCCTAGCTTTGAAACATCAACATATATTTTTCCATCCTTCTTTTCGGCAATGTTCTTATCAATTAAAGAGTTGAGCTTTTCTTCGATAGCTCCAACATTTATGAATGATGGATCTTTTCTTAAATAAGAATCTCTAGAAAATCCGTAGGCTCCGATGTGACCAGGCATTGTAATTATTGTTCTTGTCCATTTTGTTTTCTTTTTCTTACCGCTTCCAGCAAGTCCTCTTCCACCCCTATGACCTGCGCCTCTTCTTTTCTTAGAGCAGCCACCGC
>DUKX01000181.1:0-3300 GCA_013329085.1 Methanofastidiosum sp.
TACTAAACGAAAAAACTTCTGAAGAGATTGCGTTAGAAGATATCTCTAACAAAAAATTAATAGATGATAATTTGGTAACTCTTCTTGTTAAGAGAAAACTTGTTGAAAGAAAATTAGATACTGTCAGAAAAGTATACCTGACTGAATTAGGAAAAAAAGAATTATCAAAAGGAATAGAAATAACGGATGAGATTTCAGAATTAACTTCAGATATGTTAAAAAATCAAAACTGGAGAGATATTACTTTAAAAAGATTTGATGTTTCTTCAGATGTCAAAGTATTTTATCCATCAAGAAAACATTTTGTAAATCAGGCAATTGAATATATCCGAAAAATCTGGCTCGAGATGGGATTTAAAGAAATGTCAGGCCCAATGATCGATACTTCTTTTTGGGTTTTTGATGCATTATTTCAGCCTCAAGACCACCCAGCTAGAGACATGCAGGATACATTTTTTATAGAATCTCCGAGATTTGGGCAAATTGATCCAAAATTTTCTGATAAAATTTGTGCCATGCATGAGCATGGAGGCGACATAACTTCAAAAGGTTGGGGGTACAAATGGGATAAAAGAATCAGTGAAGAATATGTCCTAAGAACTCACACTACATCTCTTTCTGTAAGAACTCTCAGTACTTTAAAACCTGAAGATCTACCTGCAAAATTTTTCTCAGTCGGTAAAGTATTTAGAAATGAAAAACTTGACTGGAAACATCTTTTTGAGTTCTATCAGACTGATGGTATAGTAGTCGATGAAGATGCTAATTTTAAACACCTTCTAGGCTATCTCAAACGTTTCCTAAATAAAATGGGGCATTCAAAAATAAGATTTAGGCCTGCATATTTCCCATATACAGAACCAAGTATTGAAGTAGACATTTATAATAAAAATAAAGGTGAATGGGTAGAACTATTGGGTGCAGGTATTTTTAGGCCTGAAGTAGTTGTTCCTCTTTTGGGCAAGGATATACCGGTACTTGCATGGGGCCCAGGATTTGGCAGAATTATGATGGAATATTATGGATTGACAGATATCCGACAGAAGTATATGAATGACCTTGATATGATGAAAAAATTACCTATTTGGATAAAAGGGTGACAAGATGCCGACAGTTAATTTTGATAAAAATGAATTCATATCTTTACTAGGAAAGGCCGTTGATGATCAAACATTAAGCGATAGGATATCCATGGTTGGAACTGACCTTGAAAAAGTAAATCCTGAGATAGTAGTTGAAGTTTTTCCAGATAGGCCTGATTTGTTATCCATCGAGGGATTTACAAGTGCACTTAAGGGTTTTATGGGGATTGAGAAAGGCCCTATAGATTTCAAAGTTCATAAGTCCAGTTACGAAGGTAGAGTTGACCCCAAAGTCAAATCTGTTAGGCCTTTTGCAGTTGGTGCAATAGTCAAGGGGATTAAATTAGATGATGATACTATTAGATCATTAATGCAGATACAGGAAAAACTGCATATTACTCATGGTAGAAATAGAAAGAAAGTTGCAATAGGTGTACATGACCTAGACAAGATTAAATTTCCAATTAAATATACAACAATGCCAAGAGACTTCTCTTTTATTCCCTTAGAATTTGATAAGAATCTAACCATTGATGAAATACTGAAGATGCATCCCAAGGGAGTTGCATACGCGCATCTCTTGTCCGAGTTTAAAGAGTGCCCGATATGGATAGATGACAATGGTCAAGTTTTGTCAATGCCACCAATAATAAATTCAGACTATACAAAAGTCACAGAAAAAACAAAAAATTTATTCTTAGATATTACAGGTACTCACAGAAAAAGCATTGAATACGCCTTGAATATAATATTGATGGGACTTTTCATTAGAGGTGCGGAGATACACTCTCTAAAATTGAATGACGAAGGAAAAGATTTGATTTATCCAAATCTTAATATGGAAAGACTTGAACTAGATCTTTCATATTCTAATAAGATACTGGGATTGAATTTATCTGAAACTGAAACAGCAGACTTATTAATGAAAATGCGATATGGAATAGCTTCAAAATCTAAAGATAAAATTATTGTAGAAATTCCGCCTTACAGGGCAGATATTTTACACCCTATAGACCTAGTTGAAGATGTATCTATTGCCTACGGATTTGAAAACTTTATTCCCGAAATACCTAAAATTGCAACTATTGGCCAAGAAAACTCTATCGAAGTATTCATAAGAAAGATAGAAGAAGTAATGGTAGGATTTAATTTCTTTGAAGTAAAAAATTACATCCTCTCTAATGAAGATGTTTTGATTACTAAAATGCTTGACAATAAAAGAAAACTTGTAAAGACAAGAAATGCTGTAAATACAGAATTTGACACTGTTAGGAGTAGCCTCTTACCATTGCTAATAAAGACATTAGTTTCAAATTCACACTATGAATATCCTCAGAATATATTTGAAGTAGGAATAGTTGTTCCAGATCAAAACTTAATAGAAAAACAGTATCTTTCTTGTGCAATATGTCACCCTAAGGCAAATTTTTCTGAAATAAAGGGGGTATTTAATGGACTTCTTTCTTCTTTTGGACTCCAATATTCTGTAAAAGAAGAAGAGTATCCTTACTTTATTGAAGGAAGATCTTGTGCCCTAGAAATTGATGGGTCAAATATAGGTAAAATGGGAGAATTAAATCCTGAAGTTTTATACAATTTCAAATTAGAAATGCCAGTTTCTGCATTTGAGATAGACCTCTCAGCTTTATTTGATCTTTTCAAAGAAAAGATATAAGGGTAAGAATTATCCCCGATATTATTGGTATGGATAAATTATCATTTACTTTTATTAGATATCCTTCTGCAAATGTAGCAGCAAGTGCGCCGCTTATAGCCATAAGTGGATTTAAAATTAGAAGCCCAACGAGAAGGCACGATACAAAGCAGGCAAGACTACCCTCTATTGATTTTTTCCCGCCCATATATTTTATTTTTCCATACTTCTTCCCAATTATAGCTGAAAAAAAATCACCTACAGAATTGTAGATTATAGCAGCAATGGCAATATTTTTTTCAAATAGAAGAACTGTAAAAAATGAAGAAATGATAAAATACGTTGCAGCTGACAAATCTACTTTCTCATAATCCCTCACTGTTTTTCCGACAACTTTTGGTATAAACTCATTTCCAAAATTGTATCTTAATCTTAAAAATTCTATAAACACAAAAACAAGAACTACGATGGACATTCCAAATATAGCCTCTTTTTTGTCAAAGAATAAGTAGCTTATTGGGATCAACAATCCTATCTCGTGGAATATTTTCCGTTTGAACTCAG
>DUKX01000181.1:3326-5733 GCA_013329085.1 Methanofastidiosum sp.
AACTTACTTCAAAATTATCCTTTTGAAAAACTCGAAGGTAATACTTTTTATGATAAGAATAAAGACTCATTGCTTGTGAAAATAAAAAATGAAACTATTTACACAGATTTTCCAGAGAATATAGTACAAGAACAAGTTAAAGATTATAACTTAAGTGTTATTGATTCAATTTTTTTCGCAACAAGACATAAATCTGTTACCAAAATACCAACTTTAACTTGTCACACACCAGGGAATTTTGGTAAAGCTGATTACGGCGGTAAAGATGGTTACGTTTCTCCCTCTAATCCGGTATTTCAAAAACTAGTATTAAACGAAATCATGAATTTATCAAAAGGTCTTGAAATATCATTTGAAGTTTCTCTTGAAGCTACACATCACGGACCATTAACGGGGCTTCCTACGACCTTTATTGAAATTGGAAGCGATGAAACATATTGGGGGGTAAAAAAAGCAGGCGAAGTTATCTCTTCAGCAATTTACAAATCCCTTTCTTATAATGAAAATAAAAAAACTTTCAAAATAGCTGCAGGGATAGGTGGCGGACATTATTGCCCTAAATTTACTGAAATTATGTTAAATACCGATATTGCAATAGGCCACGTAATTGCAAAGTATAATACTCCGGTTACAGATTCAATTCTTTATGAATTAATAACAAAAAATAGGCCCTTGGATGTTGTTCTTTTAGATTGGAAGGGAATTAAGGAACGGTCAGATTTAAAAGACAAACTTACTAGTAGAGGTATATCATTTGTAAAAACAAGTGATATTGTAAAAGAATAAGGATTACCACTAAAGAGAAGCATTATACATAGCATTATTAAGCAAAAGCTTTATATACTATTAATCTATATAGATAACAAATAGGAGTTTTATGTTACCAATAATAAGTAGCTACATTAACGATAAAGGGGGAGTTAAATGAGATCTGTTATTGAAGATGCCATTGAGAGGGCGGTAACAGAAAAAGAAATAGTTAAGGATCATCGCTATACTTCTGTGGATGAGGAACTTGAAAGAGTACTCAGAGAATCAAGAGCTAAGATTAAGGTAGTAGGAACAGGTGGAGCAGGCTCCAATGCAATTGACAGATTAATGGAAATTGGAGTAATTGGAGTTGAAGCAATAGCAGTTAATACCGATGCTCAAGATTTATTAGATACTAGGGCAGACAAAAAAATATTGATTGGAAAGGAAGTTACTAGAGGTTTAGGAGCAGGCAACGATCCAAAAGTTGGAGAAGAGTCTGCAAGAGAAGACGAGAGAACAATTAAAGAAGTACTAGAAGGAAGCGATATGGTTTTTGTCACCTGTGGTCTAGGTGGGGGAACGGGAACTGGTTCTGCACCAGTAATAGCTGAAATTGCTAAAAAAATGGGAGCACTAACAGTTGCAGTTGTGACTTTGCCTTTCACAGTTGAAGGTTTGAGAAGACAAAGAAATGCCGAAAAAGGACTTGAGAAATTAAGAAAAGTTAGCGATACCGTAATTGTTATACCAAATGATAAATTGCTAGATATAGCACCTGGTTTACCAATAAATGCAGCGTTTAAAGTTTCTGATGATATACTTATTAGAGCTGTTGGAGGCATAGCTGAATTAATTACAAAACCCGGATTAGTAAATGTTGACTTCGCAGATGTTAGGTCTGTAATGAAAGAAGGGGACGTTGCAATGATCGGAATGGGAGAATCCGATACGGAGAACAGAGCTAAAGAAGCAATAACTGAAGCTTTGAGTAGCCCTCTGATAGATGTAGATGTAACCGGTGCCAAAGGAGCTTTAATTAACATCACTGGAAGTTCAAACATGAAACTAGAAGAAGCAGAGAAGATTGTAGAGCATGTAACAAATGAACTTGAGCCGGACGCCCAAATTATATGGGGTGCAATGATAAACGAAGAAGTTAAAAATGGCCTTAGAGTCATGGTAGTTCTTTCAGGAGTTAAATCGCCTTACATATTCGGAAGAAAAGAAACTGAGATGCTTATCGAGAGCGAAGCACCCGTTAGAGGAATCGATCTTGGAATAGAATACATTTAAAAAGGATTCTTATTAATTAGCCTCATGGCAGAGGCTAATCTAAAGAAAAAGGAAAGGGCAAGAAGTTGGGTTTCCGAATACACAAGAGTACTAAAACTTGCTAAGAAGCCTGGCAGAAAGGAATATTCACTTACATCTAAAGTAACTGGAATTGGGATGGTACTTATTGGGATAATTGGTTACTCAATAAAATACCTTTCAGTTTTAATCCAAAACCTTGGGGCATAAATTCCTTCTAAAAGGCTAAACTTTTTAAATCTTTGAGTACCTTTGATTTTGTTGTTATTATGGGTGAGAATGTAATGGATGACGAAGAGAATCCAATCTTTGCATTAAAGGTAGCTGTTAATCAAGAACAGAA
>DUKX01000079.1 GCA_013329085.1 Methanofastidiosum sp.
GTTTGCTTCAAATTCTTCGTAAATGTCATCTAAGAATCGGGATACATTATTTTCTTTCCATACCTATTCACGTTGGTAATCTGGTATGATGTAAAAATAATTTTTAAACGCACCTTCTACGTCAAGTTTTTCATTTTTTATATTCATGAAAAAAAATAACTCTAATACTTTATAAATAATTAGGTATAAGATTGCCAAATAGCAATTATTTGCAATATTATTCATGAGACATTCTAAAATCGACCCATCTTACAAATTGTGCTTTAGGAAATTCTTTCTTCAGCTCATTTTTGTAACTACTTCTTGCCAAAAGAAAAATAATCTTGTCTTCAGAAATTGATATGCCTCTATTCAATAGATAAAGGCAAAATGGACTAGTCTCTTATCCCCCTAATCACTGCGAATAGAAAATTTCCCCCAACTGTTTTTGCAGTCCTTGCAACACCAAGAAGGCGAGTCCTCACTAATGCAACACCCTCCTAGCTCAAGTTCTCCCTTTCTATAGGCTTCTACCATGCCTGGACCGGGATATCCATAGCCAATTGGAAGAGTATTTTCAGATCCGCATTTCGGGCACTTCGGATTTTCTTTCATGGAATTTATCTGATTTTATTATATATAAGAATATGGAAAGAAAATTGTGAAAAATATAATTTTTCAATTGAGAATAAACTAGTGCTTGATCTATAAAAAGATTAAAAGCGCTCAGGGACTAGAGGGAATAGAATTCTTATTGTATTTTTTTCATTAAAATGATCTCTTCTTATCCGCGCCCTTTAAATATCATAAAAACGAATAATGGATGATATTATGGTAAACCGTATTTTAAAAGTCCAGGGTACTGGCATTGTGGAGGAAAAACCTGATATTCTATACCTCAATTTTAACGTGCAAAACAAAGAGTATACCTATGAAGAAGCTATGAGCAAGGTAAACATTAGAACAAATGAACTAAAAAAGAATCTTTCTGAAGTTGGAATACAAAAAAGCGATGTAAAAACTAGCTCATACAATATCGATACCACATATAGGCGTGTTAACGATAAGAATATTTTTGATGGATATAGGTGCACTCACAATTTAGAAGTGGAGCTCCCTGTAGATAGTGAGCTTATAAGAAAGGCCATCGAAAAAATAGTAAGCTCTGGGATAGATGTGCCATTTTCTATGAACTTCTCAGTCAAAGACAAGGAAGCTATGAGAAAAAAGGTCATTGAAAATGGGGTAAAGGATGCACTGTCAAAGGCTGAAATCATTTCAAAGGCCGCAGGCGTTCGTTTAGGCAATATCATCTCAATATCCCATGGATGGAACGAGGTCAGGTTTTATCATAATAATAACATAGACATAGATAGGATGGCCTTGAAGTGTGAAGCTATGCCGGATATAACGCCCCGTGATATTAAGGCTTCTGACTATGTGAATGTCGAGTGGGAGATTGAATAAAACTATTAACTTTCACGCTTTTCTTATTGGAAAAACTGCTGTCCATATCCTTAAATATATAAAAAGATAATTAAATTATCTAATTCTAATAATGGGATGCTTAAAATGAATAAAGAAGAATTACTTATCGAACTAAATCCAAAACAGAAAGAGGCCGTTGAATCCACAGAAGGGCCCATACTGATCATTGCAGGTGCTGGGAGCGGTAAAACTGGCGTTATCACAAAAAAGATTGCATACCTCGTAGAGTCAGGAATACCCCAGGAAAACATCCTAGCTTTGACATTCACAGACAAAGCCGCAGCAGAGATGCTTGATAGAGTAAACAAGCTCGTTGGCTCAACTGAAGATATAATCATAACAACATTCCACTCATTTTGTAAGGAATTAATTGAAGACAATATCTTGGAGCTCAAAATGAACTCTCCTCTGAAAGTTATAGAGGATACGGCACAGCTGGTATGGTTTATCAAAAACATAGACTCATTTAACCTTGAATTCATAAAAGTTGGATTTAAGCCGATCACACTTGTTGAAGAACTCAGAAAAATCATCTCAAAGTTTAAGGATGAGTTTGTAACTATTGAAAAGCTTGAGAATTACATTGAAAACAAATCAAAGGAGAAGCTAGACCTTGAAAACTACGAGCGGCTGGAAACGCTAAAGGATATCCTAAAGGTCTACAAACATTATGAGGATTACAAGACAAAAAATAACATCATTGACTTCGGGGACATGCTGACAAAAATCTATGAGCTCTTAAAGGAAAGGCCAACTATACTAAAAAAATATCAGGAAAGATTCAGATACATACTTATAGATGAGTTCCAGGACACAAACTTTATCCAGCTTCAGATTGTAAATCTAATCGCAGCAAAACACCAAAACTTAACAGTCGTGGGTGATGATGACCAGAGCGTATACCGATTTAGAGGCGCATATCTCACAAACATCTCGGATTTTAGAGAAACTTACCCAACTCACAAAGAGATCGTCTTAGAGCAGAACTACCGGAGCACTAAGAATATCTTGGGTGTTGCAAACAAGCTGATATCAAACAAACCCGATAGATTTGTAAAAAAACTTTTCACAGAAAACGAAGAGGGAGAAAAGGTAACTGTTTCAGAGCTAATCAATGAAGAGGAGCAGTCGCACTTCATATTAAATCAAGTTCAAACGCTTTTAAAAAATCATGACTACAAAGAAATCGCCATATTGGTCAGGAGAAAGAAGGATGCGCAGCCGATAATAGATGCGTTTGACAAGCACAAGATGCCTTACGAGTTTGTTGGAAACTCTGACTTCTTTAGAGAACCGCTAATCAAGGATGTCGTATCCTTTATAAAAATCGCATCAAACCCGATTGAGTCAAACATTGAGATAGCAAGAGTTCTTCAAAGAAAGCAGATTTGCATTAGGCCTGTTGAGGTAACAAGATTCACAAGGTATGCCCACAAGAACAAGTTAAGCCTATATGAAACGTTTGAAAGTATAAAAGAAATAGATGTAGACCACGATAAGTTCAATCACATCAAGGAAAAGCTAAACTTCATTGTATCTGAAAAAACAGTTGTAAATCTTCCTGAGCTCGTATACAAGATACTTTTTGAGATTGATTTTTACAGGTATGAAGTAAGCCTTGATAACAAGAAAAACATCTCTCTTCTAAATCAGTTCTATAAGTTCACAGTTGACTACTATAATCTTTACAGGAATAGCGAGCTAGAAGATTTTATTGATTTTATTGATTACGCATCAAACTTTGAAATAAAGACCGAGACGGGAGAAGAAAATAACGTCATCCAGGTTATGACCATTCACACGGCAAAAGGAAAGGAGTTCCCAGTTGTTATTGTCCCAGACCTTGTCAACGGCAGGCTTCCCGCAAGGTATAGAAGTGACAAGTTTGAAATCCCAAAGGAGCTATTAAATGGGGGGCAAAATGAGTTTGATGAAAGGGAGTTGCATTGACAGGAAGAGAGAAGGCTCTTCTATGTTTCAATTACAAGAGCAGAAAAAAAGCTTTTCATGACTTATGCCAAAAGGTATGGCGACAATAAAAGGGACTCTAAAATAAGCCAGTTCCTTGAAGAAATAGATTATACCAAAAATCCGAATATATACTTCATAACCCCAAGGGCAGACCCAATCTCGATAAAGGAAGATTCAATTAAGGGATTGATACGACAAAACTATATCAGCGAGATAATATCAGACCTTCATAGAAATGATTATGGGAAGGTCCTACCAAAACTCATGCTCTTAGAAAAGCTAGAGGGAAAAGAACCTAAATCAATTGTCCAAAATCTAAAAGAGCTTGACTATGAGGCCATTCTTAAGCAGATAGAAGAGGGGGAGATAAAAAAGGAAAAGATAATAGAAGAAGAACTAACATTCTCCGCCTCTCAATTTACCACTTATAAGAGATGCCCACGAATTTACAAGTATAACTATGTCTATAGAATACCGACTCTTCCAAAACCGTACTTTGATCTAGGGGGCACTGTCCACAACGTCATTGAAGAGCTATCAAAAAAGATAATGGAAGGAGAGCCTATAGATATCCACCTTGCCATAAGATACCTCAAGGCTTTTTGGAAGGGCGAAGGGTATACAACTGAGAAAGCGGAAAGGGAAGCAATGGATGATGCAGTTGAAATCCTCGATACATTCATTCAGGAGCAGCAAAATATGGGTACAACTATAGTTGAGGCAGAAAAAAATTTCACGATAAAACTTGAAAAATATAGCATAAGGGGATTTATCGATAGGGTTGACAAGGACGGCGATGATTACATAATCTGGGACTATAAGACTTCTAAAACGCCAATGTCAGAAAATGAATTGAGAAAGGACTTTCAGCTTTTGATCTATGACATGGCGGTGCAGCAGCTCTTTGGGAAGAGGCCAAAGCAAGTTGGGCTCTGGTATTTGCGGCAAAATAAAAAGGTCGTTATTGAGCCAAAGGATGAGGAAATACAGAAGATAAAAGATCAGATTCTTGAAACTATAACTAAGATAATGGATGAGGATTTCACACCAAAACCCGGGTGGGAGTGTGGAAACTGCGACTATGCTATATTATGCGATGAGAAGGAAAAATTGAGTTAAAATGTCTCATTCAATTCTATAAGGTATCCAGGATTTTCTCTTGTTCGTAATCAATCTATCTCATCCCTACCTCGTCTTCAATCCTTTCTTATCCTGGCCTTCCCTATCGCACCCATAATGGTCATATCCGTCCTTATCATAGCCATCTTTGTCAAAGCCGTTGTATCCATATTTTGTCCCGTTTCTGTGAAGGCCGTTTCTGTCAAATCCTTTTATGTCGTAGCCGTCCTTATCAAAGCCATCTTTGTCCCGGCCAAATCTATCATATCCGCTCCTGTTATGCCCTTCTTTATCAAATCCCCTGTCATCATAGCCGTCTTTGTCCTTATTCTGATAGTTAAATTTTCTGCCTGTGTATCTATGAATGCCTTGTTTATTGAATCCTTTTTTATCAAAGCCCGCTTTTGAATATCCTGCTCTATTATAGCCTTCTCTGTCATAGCCAAACTTATCATAGCCTTCCGCATCATGGCCATGCTTGTCAAAGCCGTCTTTAGTGAAGCCACCGCTATCAAAAACTTCTGCATCACATATGACTTCTAAATAAACGTTACATATCGGGCATTTCTCTATTTCCATGACAAATTTAATCCCGCAGCTTGGGCATTTTTTTCCTAAAATATCTGACATGTAAATCATTCTCTTAATATTATAATAGTAGTTATTGATATAAATTTCTTTTTATAGAGTCTAAAGCGTATCTTATCAAAGAAGTTTCAAGTTATGAAAACTTATCTCTCTGATTTTCTGATACTCATCATGCCGATTACTAAAAAAATTATCCCAAGTATGAAGATTACTGACGGTGTGCTATTTGTCTTCAGTATATACCCAATAGCATTTACTAAAATCAGCACAAAACCTATTATTGCCATAATGTATCCTGATACTTTCTTCGGATTATTTTTTGTATTCAATTATTCCACCTATTGCTACACCTATTACAATCCCAGCACCTATACCGGTTGATAATCCCATTACAATTTCTTTAATCATAATTCCAATAATAGCTCCAATGACAGCCCCTAGAGCAAAGCCAATAGAAACGCCCAGAGCCATTTTATTCATTTTTTCTTCCATTGCATATATTATCGGAAATGATTATTTAAATGTTTCAATTTTCTTTTAGCCCTAAAAATCACTGAATCTTGTAAGGCATCCAGCCTTTTCCCTTGTTAGTATCATAAAAATATAAATTTCCGACTATCAGGCAGTCCTTGTACTGCGGAGATACCTCATACGCATTTGTTGAGAGGCTATTTGTGGGGTCAAGAATGTAGAAGGTCTCACCGTCAACATCAAAATGATACTTCCCAAAATTGTCCTTATTGGCAGCTAGGTTCTTGATTATAATGACGTCGTGGAGTGCCTGGCCGTCGCATTTGCTAATTGCGGCAATCCCCATGTCATTTACTGAATAGCCTTTTGAGACGAGGCATGAGAAAAGGAGAAGCGCCTTGTCAGTGCAGTCACCCTTTCCTCTCACAAGCGTTTCATCGGCATACTGGATCATATACGGATACCCATCAGTTTTGTGGTCAAGATAGCTTATGTTAAATCTGATCTTATTTACAATCTCCTCAATTGAAAGACCGCTTGAGAACTTCACTACATTCGGCGTCACAGTCGCATAAGCGGTCGGGTAGGGCATAGTACCCCTTGAGCCGTAGGGCGGGTAAGACATGTAGGGGGTGTATACAGTATCTGCCTCGACGGCGGGGGGCGTAGGTTCAGGAGCGATGACAATTGAATTGTTCTGCACAATTTCATTTGATGTTTTGTTGTTCTGGGACTCAAGTATAAAATTCAGCATAATTATATCATTTTTTAAGGACTTAATTTCACTTTTGAGATTTGATATTTCCGTGTCCCTTTCAAGAATCTCCGTTCCAAGGGATGTAATCTGCCAAGTATAGTCCATATTCTGATTCTCTAGGAAAGTTATCCGTTCATTCATCTTTTCGTACTGTTCCTTCATTGTATTATAATCTATAGCGATCTGTGGATTTGCTTCTGAAACTTCTGCCACTTGCGCCTTAGGGGCGATAGCAGGTGAGTTGGCATAGTTTACTAAAGCCACGCCTACAATAAAGGCTACAAGATGAGTCATAATCAATATTACGCTTAATGTCTTGGGATTATTGCTCATACTCATCACTTAATAGTTCATAGTAGTGGCTTATCATTTGTTCTTGCTTTCAATGACTTCCTTCAAAATTGAAATCTCAAACTTGAGGCGGCCTATCTCCGCATTCAAGGAGTCAATCTCAAACTTCTGGTCTAATATCGTTCCATTCTTTGCTATTACAAGGTTTTGTAGCCTTAGATTCTCCTCTGAAATTCTTCTATTATAATCATTTAAGGCCTCAGCTTCCCTATCTGTCATGTTGCATCCGCCTATCTGTGCAGTCGGTTGCTTGGCAGGCTGGTCTGAAGTGGTCTGAGTAGTTGTTGTAGTTGTGTAGTTATTTTGAGCAGGATTTGCTATGGCGTTCCCGACAGCAAGTCCTAGTATAAATCCAATGAAGATTAGAATCACAGCTATTTTAGTTATGTCGTTTATTGCCTCCATAATCGCACCCATTTATAATTACCTCCTACAATTGATTCACTATTGTTTTGCATTTATCCTTTATAAAAATATGGAAAATAGGGAAAATAGAGAAAAATAATTCTTTTCCAGTTAACTTTTGGCCCTAATTTTACTGGCCCTAAAAATGAATAACTGTCCAGATTCAAATCTGTCATGAAGCCAAATCGAGGTCGGAAAATATGGCTAGATGGTGATTATTTTGGGTTATATTTTGGATATTTATTTAAATAAAATCACACAATGACTAACGAATGAATCAAAAATCCTATTGGATAAGGGTATATGAGATAGTATTTACAAGCCTTATCCTTTCGTCAATTATCTATTTAATCACATCTAATACTAAAGATATTAGTAATACAATATTGGGGGGGAGTATACTAATCCCTTTGGCATTCTATTATGGAATTCAAGTTGATTATTATCTCTACAAAATTGGTACTTTAAAAAAATTAGGGAATATATTACTTATGGGGATATCGGTATCGATGCTATTTATATCGTATGGGCTTATATCTGAACTACAAAAATACCTAAATAATTTAAAAGAATTGTTACAAAATAATATTGAAACTGCCGAGGTAATAAATAATTATGTATTAAATGAATCATGGTGGTTACTTGGTGGATTACTACTCCTTAACATGATGTTTTTTTTTGCGATTATTTATTATTATCCTGAGATTAAATCTCATTTTTATTCTAAACACTCTAAATGTTTTCTCTTCTTTTTAACTAGGTCAAACATAATAACATCTGTATTTTATACCATAGCTTTTATTAGTAATTATTTAATGAGAATATTTCATATAGAAAATATTTTTTACAGTTTTATATTCTCTTGTATAATTCTTTTAATTATTTATTTGGCATCTGATTTTTTTAAAAAACGAGAAATAAACGTTTCTGGAACTATGTGTGGCTAGATAAATAATAGTAGTATACTAAAAAACTGGCCCTAAGAATACCATAGGTGCTGAAACACAATACCAACAAAAACCTCCGGCCCATATACAGTGCTTTTACATGAAGACTATACTCCTATTGGCCTTATTTCTTATAGAATATTATATAATATATTTTATCGTCTAATAATCTAATCTAAATTTATAAAAACTTTTAAATTATAATTAAATCACAATTATTATTGTGATTTACATGTATATATCAGTATTAGATAAAGTAGATGGGATTAAGCCCAAAGCCAAAAAAATAGGGAAAAATACGCATTCTATCCATCAGTAGAAATTATAAAATTTTTATTATTGAGAACATAATTGCCAAAAGTAATATTATTGAATCTATTTAGATGATTGCCCCAGTAAGCAATCTCTTTTCTGATAGCGGGAATATTCCCTTTTAATCTTTTTATTTGATTGTTCAAATCTACATTTTTCTTGGAATAGTAATTATCAATTTTAGATTTGCCTTTAAAATCTAAATCATTCTGGAGTGCATATTCAATATACTCAAAATACTGCATTATTGCCCTAATAATTGCTGAGCTTTTACCTGGCCCTATCCCTTCAATCTGGTTAAGCCGGGCATAAATATCATTTGGTATAGTCCATTTTTTGAGAAAATTACTATATTTAACTGAAAAACCTCTTAAATCTTGGAAGCCATAATGCTTTAGAGTTTCAATCGTGCCCCTGCCTATCCCTTCAAAGGATCTTAATTGTGAAATAGTCCATTGCTCAAAAAGACAAGTCCGTTTTTCATTATACATTTCCTGGCCTAATTTATCAATCTCCGACTCTATCTTTGATACGGCGTTCTTGATATTTTTCAGCCTGTATTTCGAGTCATTGTACTTTCTAAGGTAGGCCATCTTCTCATTATATTCTGCAGTGCGGGTGTATTTGCCATAAACAAATACAAGAACAATCAAAAAGAATACAAGAACTATTGATAAATAAGCAATATACTGGTCCATTGTTTAGTTCTTAGTTGCCTAAGTTTAAATTATTAATTAGTTCTAGATGTGGTCTATTTATTTTTAGATAGCAATTTAAAGTTAAAATATTCATATTCAACGAATGAGATTTATTTGCATAATCTTCGCCGCAATCCAGGTATATATGGCGTCTTTGATTGGCGCATACTGCCAAACAACAGAATCAAGCAGTGGCGGAGGATCTATAGGTGGCCTGTTCATTTTATTATTTTTAGCTTTTATTATTTACAAAGCAAAATCTATTTCATCAACTTCCCGATCTAAAAAAAGAAAAAAAGCTGAAACTTGGCCATCTATAAACAACTTAAATTCAATTTTTAACCCTTCATTTAACAGCATTAATGCATATTCTAATAATCCCACGATCTCACATGAAAATAAGTATATATCAAAATACAATGCAAAAAGGAATTACAACAATATTCGAATTGGTAATGACTACCCGGTCAACTGGCAGGAATTAAGGCAAGAAGTTTTAGAGAGAGATGGGTATATATGCAAGAATTGTGGTGCCAAAGATAGTCTACATGTCCACCATATAGTTCCAAAAAGCAAAGGTGGAGGCCATCATCTTGATAATCTGGCCACTTTATGTTTCAATTGCCATGCTAAATCACACCCGCATATGGAACATATGATCAAAACAAAATCTTACCACTCTCCTGAAAAAGAAGGAGATGTATACGGGAAAGATATCTCGACTCTTCCTGTTTTTAATGCTAAACATAATGTTAACTTTTGCAAAGAATGTGGCGCTAGATTGCATGAGATTGATAATAAAGATCTTGGGGATAGAACTCTTAAAGTGTATCAATGTGAATTCTGCGGAGCTATTCACAATAAAAGTTTTCTTAAAAAGCGCCCATATGATTTCAAATATCCGCAAGTGCCAAAGAAAGATAATAAATCTGCTGATCTAAAGTATTGCAGAAACTGTGGAAATGAGTTATATTTATCCGATACAGAGAAATTTGAAGATTTAATGATAAAAAGTTTTGAATGCCCAAAATGTAAATCAATATATAAAAAACGATATCGAAAAAAGACTACGTTGTAATTTAGGGACAACGTATTAGTCCGTATATGCCATAACAAAATCAGGTGATGCAAAACGGCAGCAATAGTTGAAATGAACGGAAAGAAGTTTGTTCAAGGAAATGAGATAATAGCCGCTTGGAAGAGTGAAACTGGCTGGCACTGGTTTGCAACTGAAGTTTCTGAAATAAGGCGGGTAGAGGACGAGACAGGCGGCTCAGTGATAAACGGAAAGCCAGAAAACGACATAATCTACTATGGCCTTGTATTAGGGCCAACAGAGGAGTGGGGCTATTTCTCTGGAAGAGAGCTTGAAGTAAATGAAAGAGTAGAAAAATTATTTTAATTTTTTATTATTGCATTAAAAGTAGGATTATTTATCATTGTTAAAAATGGAGCCCAAGATAGATTGTTTTATCTATAAATGAAGTGCAATATGAATTAAAAATTAGAAAAATAAAAATTTATTCATTGTCTTCAATCTGAGTCTTTTTTTGGAGATTCTTTGTTATTATAGCCCATATTCTATCTATTGGATGGCTTTTAATGATTTTAAAATTACCTATAGAAGTAGAGGCAATGACTTGAACGGAATCAGGACATAGATTAACGCGCTTACAATTTGCAAGATCAGTAAGTTGAACCATTTCCACTATAATGTTATAATTGCCGCTAGGGGCTGTGTCAGCCATTTGAACTGTAAAAGTTGTTGTTGCATCATAGTTTGAGGGATAAGAGGCGATATGCCCATCAGTATCATAATACCCATAATAACCGACGAATTTGCCATTAACAAGAGTAAAAGTGTCGTTGATATTATAGTTATCGCCACCTTCAAGTTGTGTTTCTGGGAATGCTTTATTTATGTTAGTAATAGTAAAGATTCTATCCCTAGTTGTACCTTGAGAAAATGGACCTTCTAAAGTAATTCTGAAGATAACGTTGGGATAACTAGCGCCTGTGGCGGGATTTATGGTCCTGCAACTTACATCAAATGGTGTTATGCGGTCCACGATTTGTGGATTTTGTAAGGTCATAATTGGAGAATCTGCAGTAGCATTGAAACTTACTGGATTCATTGCCGTCAATATAGATACAACTAATAATATTCCTATAATTATAGATTTTATTTTTTTCATTTTAAATCCTCCAAGTATTGATTATCATCATTAATAATCAATAACTATTAAATAATGGATATATAAGCTTTTCGATGAATTCTGCGAAATACGCAAATGCTACTATTACTGTTGTTCAAATCAATCTGAGTTTTCTTCAAATCTTTTCTTCACGATTGCCATAAGAGTATTGTGTGAATCGGATTCGATAGAATCAATAAACTCCATCTTGTCAGCCATTTCTTCCAAGCTTTTAACATAGTTTGATATGTCTTCTATTTCTGAATCTAAGACTCTGTTTTTAATTGACTTTTCTACCCAGCTTCTAATTTCGGAAAGCCCTCTCACACAATCTTCTATGCTATCGATTTCGCCATCTTTCTTATCTTCAGACAGAATATCTAAAGATTTTTTGATATGTCAAGGCATTTTTTATATATGTTTTGGCCTCTTTCGTTTTCAATAATTGCATTGCTTTCGAGGCAATCAAACTCATCCCTGTTTTTATTCAGGTTTTCGAAAAGAAAATCTTTTTTTCTTTTTTTATCAGGTATTTCTTTGAAGATATCTGAATCATCTGAAATAAAATTCGCCCCTGCAGTTACATATANNGTTGTTTTATAATCTCTTCAATTCTGGCTATCTGCTTCAAAAAACGTTTTTTAGTCTTCTCATCTTCAATCTCGACTTGTGTAAATCCACAAATTATTGTCAAAGGATTTCTTATATGATCCACGAGGTGTGCAAAATACTCTAAATTTTCCCCTAATTGCTTTTGAGACCTATTAATGAGGGTGACATCTTCTGCTATTCCCCTATACCCTATAATCTTCCCATCGTTGTCTTTCCAAAGAGTGAAGTCAAATAAAAGGTCTAACTGGCGTCCATCTTTTGTTTTCCATTGTGACTGAAAGTTTTTGACAAATCCTTTCTCCTCAATCTCATCTTGGAATATTTTCCTGTCGTTAGGATCAACGTAAAGGGAATACACATCAAGCCCAATCAGCTCGTCTTTTAAGTATCTTAAAAGATCGGCCGTGGCTTGATTTGCGTCAAGTATAATGCCTTCACGACTTGTCATCCATATCGGATTTTTTGAGTCTTCAAACAGCGTGCGATATTTCTCCTCACTTTCTCTTAACGCCTTTTCAGCCATTTTGAATTCCGTGATATCTCTAATTGATTCTATTGCTCCAATTACATTACCTTCAGAATCAAGAAGTGGAGAAGCTATCGCCCATACATAGGCTCCTTTGTTGTTGTAAAGAGCAGGAGTAAATACTTCAACATAAAATGAATTCCTCTTTTGCTTAATAAAATCATATTTAGAAGAAAGGTTTAATTCAGGTTCAAAGATAAGATCTATTAAATAGGCCCTATGTTCACCATAAAAGGGAACTGCTCCATATGAATGATCCTTCCCAATAATTTCTTCTTTTGAAACATCAGTCATCTCTTCTATCGCACGATTCCATGCCAGAATTTTTTTGTTGTTATCAATGATAAACGTTGCGTCAGGTAAAAATTCTATTATATCTTCAAGTTGTTTATTTGTAGCCCTTAAACGGTCTTCAGCAATTTTTCTTTCAGTTATGTCTTCAACGATGCCTTTGTAGTGAGCTATACTCCCATCTGAAGTTCTGACAATAAATGACCAATCACTTACAAATTTTATTTGTCCCAATTTTGTTATTATACGATAGGGTGCATGTTCAAATTCAGTTCTATCTTTTTCATTGCTATATTTTTCGACCTCTTGAGAAACTCTTTTGAGATCGTCTG
>DUKX01000077.1:0-133 GCA_013329085.1 Methanofastidiosum sp.
CGTTCAAAGCTTTGGATCGGGCCGGTAAAATTAGAGGTGCACCTCGAGACGCAATGATTGCAGAACTTTCCTCAAATGACAACAGGGGTGCAAACTTTGGATTTCTCCGAGCAATGGACAACTTTGGTGCAAT
>DUKX01000077.1:230-5128 GCA_013329085.1 Methanofastidiosum sp.
GCTTTCAGCTACTCTTTCTTTTTATTATATGTCAAAGACATTGGATTTTCAATATATACAGTCCCTATATTCTACTTGATTTTCACAGTATCAAGCACAATTTTTTCATATCCATTTGGAAGAATGGCAGATAAAATTGGGAGGAAAAAAGTATTGATGATTTCTTATTTATCTTTTGCAATTGTCTGCGTTAGTCTGATCTTTACAAGGAATTTTATAGGCATAGTGTTGATATTCTGTATTTATGGCCTCTACAAATCAGCTATCGAGGTATCACAAAAAACATTAGCCTCTGAAATATGTCCTTTGGACTATCGGGCTACTTCTTTGGGATCTTTCCAACTCATTACCGGACTAATGGCTTTCCCAGCTTCTTTTATAGCAGGTATTTTGTGGAAAGTTTTGGGGATGAATTATCCCCTATATTTCTCATTAGTTTTATCCTTGATTTCTTTTCTATTAATTAATCTTGTAAAAGAACAAAAGATATGTTAATTAGAAACGTTTATAAATCACGTTTAGCCCTTCTCTTTGGTGAGCATTTAATGGAATTTTGTCCAAATTGCGGTACTCTTTTACGCGTTAATAAAAAAGAGGGCAAGTCTCTATACGCTTGTAGATGTGGCTATGAGAAAGACATAGATGAAAAAAGTAGGTTTGAGCATACTGAAAAAAATAATTCTGATGATGAAGTTGTTATCATAGAAAATAGTAACATGGCAATGCCAAAAGTTAAGGAAGAATGTAAAAAATGCCACAACAGAGAAGCTTACTGGTGGATGCTCCAGACAAGAAGTGGAGATGAACCGGCAACAAAATTTTATAGATGCACAAAGTGCAGTTATACTTGGAGAGAATACGATTAAAAAATAGTATAGAGGACTAACTTAAGAGCCTCTATTAAACTTTTGTTATTTATATTTCTGATTTACTCTTTCTTGGCCTTTTCTTTCTTTGGTGCACTCTTTTTTGCAGGTGTCTTCTTTGCTTTCTCAGCCTTTACTTCTTTAGCTTCCTGTTTAATTTCTTTAATAACTTCTTCTTTTTTAGGTGCAACTTTTTTTGGAGCTATTTTCTTTTTTACTTTTTCAGGCTTTACTTTCTCTTTAACTTCCCCAGTCTGTTTTTTTACATCGACTTTTCTCTGTTTTTTGGCTTCAACATTTTTATTGAGTAAATCTTTTAGGAGAGCTACATTATTTTCACGGACAGTGCCTCTTCTAAAATCTAAAATTATGCCAAGGGAATTTGCACGATTAACATTAACATTGGCTTCCCTTAATTCTCCTAACGAGAACCCTCTGCTGTTTTTTTCTTTTGTAATATTTTTACTATGAGTCATTACCTTTGGATTCACGAAATCACCTTTACAAATTTAACTAGAAATATCTTAAAAGAGTTTCTGTGAACGAAGATGGAAAGGCTTAAATATGCATTTCATATTGATGGATTTGCATTATTATGCCCGAGTGGTGTAGCCCGGCCCATCATCCAAGACTGTCACTCTTGTGACTCGGGTTCAAATCCCGACTCGGGCGCCATAATGATCATAATTATAGGATAAAGGCACATTAGCCATTAATATGAAAATAAGGTGATAAAATTCTTGTAAGCGTCTTCAGGAAGTCACCGAAAAGCTTAAATAGCACTCCATTTTCAATTCCAAAAACTGAAATCTGCACCCTGAAGAGGCTTTTTGTAAAAAAAACTCCTTTTACGCGGGCTCGTAGCTCAGTCTGGCTAGAGCACCGGCCTTTTAAGCCGGGAGTCGGGGGTTCAAATCCCCTCGAGCCCGTCACATCCAAGGAGAGGTAATAATGACGAAAAAAAAGATTAATATATTGGATAATGAATTTGTTCCTGAACATACTATTCTTACAGAAGAAGAATCTAACGAGATTCTGCAGAGATTTAATGTAACACACGACAAACTTCCCCTAATCTTAGATACTGATCCTGTTGTAAAGATTATTGGGGCTAAATCTGGAGATGTAATAAAAATTGTGAGGGCCGATTCTCCTGCAGGGGAGAGCGTTTTCTACAGATATGTCATTGGCGAAGACATAAAGCAAGGATTGGAAGAAGATTTAGTTGATGAAATAATCGAAGAGGAGCCCGGGGAGGAATAGAGGTGATATTAGTTGGATAGATGGGTAGTTATTGAATCATTTTTTAATGAAAAAGGTTTCGTAAGGCAGCATCTTGATTCTTTTAATGATTTTGTTGGAAGAAGACTTCAGGAAGTTATTAATGAACAAGCTAAGATTGATACAGATATTGAAGGATTTCATGTTAAATTTGGTAAGATAAGGGCAGGAGAGCCAATATACAAGGAAGCAGACGGTTCAAAGAGAGATTTTTTCCCGCAAGAAGCAAGGCTCAGGAGTCTTTCCTATGTTGTTCCTCTTTATCTAGAGTTTATACCTGTTATAGACGAAAAGGAAAGAGAGCCAGTAGAGGTGGAGATTGGTAAACTTCCTATAATGTTAAAGTCACAAGCTTGTAGTCTCAATGGATTGGGAAGAGACGACCTGATTTTGAAAGGAGAAGACGCTAGAGACCCCGGTGGATATTTCATAATTAATGGTGCAGAAAGAGTTGTAGTTGCTATTGAAGATTTGGCACCAAACAGGATATTAGTTGAAATTGATGAGAGATTGTCAGTTGCAATCGCAAAAGTATTTTCAACTAGAAGTGGATTTAGGGCATTAGTCACAGTAGAGAGAAAAAAAGATGGACTTCTTAGAGTTTCATTCCCCTCTCTTCCTGGAAAGATGCCATTTGTAACTTTGATGAAATCATTAGGCCTTGAGAAGGATATTGATATAGTCAATTCAGTATCTTCTGAAAAGGATATCCAGAAGGAGCTTTTGGATAACTTGGAAGAATCAATGGACATAACGGACAAGGAGCTTGCGTTGGATTACCTTGGTAAGAGATTAGCCATGGGTCAGCAGAAAGAGTACAGATTAAAACGGGCTGAGATGGCACTTGACAAGTATCTTTTACCACACATTGGTACAGAAGAGGCAGACAGATTAAGAAAAGCCTATTATCTTGGTATAATGGCAAATAGGGTTATTGAACTTTCACTTGGTAAAAGGGAGTCCGATGACAAGGACCATTATGCTAACAAGAGATTAAAATTAGCAGGAGATCTTTTAGAAAATTTATTCAGATTATCATTCGTTCAACTTACAAGGGATATAAAGTACCAGCTTGAAAGAACATATGCTAGAGGCAGATTTGAAGAAGGAAACGAAGGTGACTTTGTAAAGAAGTCNNTGGCCTGGTGGCAGAATGGGTATCAGTCAGCTTATGGACGATACTAACTTCATGTCAAGATTCTCGCATCTTAGAAGAGTTCTTTCTCCACTTTCAAGAACACAGCCTCACTTTGAAGCTAGGGATCTTCATCCAACTCACTGGGGAAGAATATGCCCAAGTGAAACACCAGAAGGGCCAAACTGTGGTCTTGTAAAAAACATGGCTTTGATGTCTTACATCTCCATTGGGGCAAATGAACTCGATATCCAGAATTATCTGTTTTCTTTGGGCTTGGAGCAGATTACAGATGTAGCCGGCCTTAAAGTAATGACTTACATTTATTTGAATGGTAATCTAATTGGATTTGTAAAAGACGGAAAAACATTCACCGATACCGTAAGAAATGACAGAAGAAAAGGAAAGATAGACAACGAAGCAAACATTGTTTACTACCAAATGACAAATGAGATTCACATTAACTGTGACCCAGGAAGAGTCCGAAGACCACTTATCATTGTAGAAAATGGTAAACCTCTTTTAACTCAAGAGCATGTAAAAGCAATTGAAAGAAGGTCAAAAAGCTGGTCAGATCTAATAGCCGAAGGAATTATTGAGTATTTAGATGCTGAAGAGGAAGAAAACACCCTTATTGCACTTACCGAAGAAGATTTGGCTCCTGAATACACTCATCTTGAAATTTATTCTCCCTCAATCCTGGGAGTTTGTGCGTCAATAGTTCCATTTGCAGAACACAACGCTGCGCCAAGAAACTCCTATGGAGCAGGAATGGGAAAACAGAGTCTTGGATTTTCACAATCTAATTTCAAACTTAAAGTTGAAACAAGGGGTCATTTGATGTACTATCCTCAGATGCCTATTGTCAAAACAAAAGTTATGGATGCAGTAGGATTTAACAACAGGCCTGCAGGTCAAAACTTTGTAGTTGCCGTACTTTCTTATCTAGGATATAATATAGAAGATGCACTTATTATCAACAAGAGTTCAGTAGACAGAGGTCTTGGAAGAACTACTTTCTTTAGAACATATGACTCAGACGAGAGAAGATATCCCGGCGGTCAACAGGATAAGTTTGAGATGCCAGATGAGTCCGTAAGTGGGTACAGAGGACCAGACGCTTATGAAAATCTTGATATTGATGGATTCATAAGGCCTGAGTCTAGAGTAAAGGGTGGAGACGTTTTGATTGGAAGAACAAGTCCGCCAAGATTCTTAGAAGAACTTGATGAGTTTGGGACAGCCATTGAAGGTAGAAGAGAGACTTCAATTGGGGTAAGACCTTCAGAAAAAGGAATCATCGATTTAGTGTTATTGAGTGAAACTGAAGATGGAAACAAACTTGTTAAGATAAAAGCCAGAGACGAAAGGATACCTGAGCTTGGGGACAAATTTGCATCAAGACACGGTCAGAAGGGAGTTTTAGGATTCCTATGTCCGCAAAAAGACATGCCATTTACAGAGCATGGAATCACACCAGATCTTATAATTAATCCGCATGCTATACCTTCAAGAAAGACAGTGGGCCAAATACTGGAAATGATTGGGGGAAAAGCAGGCTCACTAAAGGCAAAAACTGTAGACGCTACATTATTTGCTGGAGAAAAAGAATCAGA
>DUKX01000049.1 GCA_013329085.1 Methanofastidiosum sp.
AGCATTTTTAAATTTAATTTATTGGGTTTAAATTATGGACCTATATCCAGTGATAAATAAGCCTGCGATAATCATTGAATCCGATAAGAGGTATCTTGTTGTTGCTGATCTGCACCTAGGTAAAGAGTACGAGTATTACAAAAAAGGGATTAAGATCCCAGATATCGGACAAAAAATGAAGGCGGATTTATTAAAAATAATAAAAAGAAAAAAGGTAGAGGAGCTTATACTATTAGGAGACATCAAACACAACCTCCCATTTACATCCTATTTTGAGAAATTAAACCTACCTAAATTCTTAGAATTTGACATTCCGGTAAAACTAATCAAAGGAAATCATGACGGAAATATCGAGGAGATAGTTCAAAACGAGGTCATGAAATCCTTCAAAATTGACGACCATGTTTTAACTCATGGCCACATCCTTATTGAAGGCAGCAATTTGATTATGGGGCATATCCATCCCGTAGTTGAGTTTGTTGACTCAAACGGAAAGATTACTCGTTTGAAATGTTTTCTTAGAATAGAAGGCCCGCAAAATGTAATCATTTTGCCGTCTTTTAATCCAGTTATAGAAGGTGTGTCAATAAATAAAGATGAAGAGATACCAGGGCCTTACTTTGAGAGCGGCAGATTAGAAATAAAAAAGTTTGATTGTTACCTTCTTGACGGAACCTATATGGGAAAAGTCGGGAATATCTACCGCTGAATTTTCCCACAGTCCATGTCTACCGCCTGAATTGCATCTTCAATTAACATTCCTTCGTTTTGGTCAATGTATTCTTCAATTCTTTTCAATAGGTAATCCTCTTCAATTTTTTCAGACATACTTGATACCAAGTCTTTTCTAATTTCACCTATTACTTTCTCAGCATTTTCTCCAAGCTCTTTTGAAACTGTGTAACATTGATTGATTATGTAGGTACATAGAACTTCGCATGTTTTTTCAATATACAGTTTGTTGTGGTAGATG
Source organism: Methanofastidiosum sp. (assembly GCA_013329085.1). Classification (GTDB taxonomy): domain Archaea; phylum Methanobacteriota_B; class Thermococci; order Methanofastidiosales; family Methanofastidiosaceae; genus Methanofastidiosum; species Methanofastidiosum sp9950u. Next base: position 974 of record DUKX01000049.1, read on the forward strand.
TTGTTTATTACATCAATTAATTTTGCATATTTGTCAAGTCTATTAATATAAAACTTCTTTGTTTGTATTACGATATTTTTTATCATTGCTCCCGATATAGTTTCTTTTATTGGAACGTTAATAAGTCCAAGTTTTTCTATATTGCATACCCTATTCTTCTCATATAGCTCAGTCAATATAGTTTCCTTCATGACTTCGGCGAACTTCTTGACTGATCCGTATTTTTCAATCTCAATTGGATGCGGGATTAGTTGGTCTGGCTTTAGATATATATCTAAGATTTTTTCTCCAGCTTCTCTTGTGTCAGGCCTTCCTATCCTGATATGCTTGTCAATTCTCCCTGGTCTTAAAATCGCTGGGTCAATTATATCTGGTCTGTTTGTAGCTATGATAACAATAACATCTCCCATCTCCTCAAGACCATCTAGAAGCTGTAAAAATTTATTTACTATAGGATTTTCAAGTCTTGCGGCCTCTGAGCCTGATTCTCTTTCTGGGACAAGACTATCGAATTCATCAAAGAATAAAACTGAAGGTGCCTTTTCTTCCGCATATTTGAATAATTCCTCAATGTTTTGCTGGGTCTCCCCAAACCATTTGCTCCTAAGTTCTTTGTCAACATTAATAAAATTTCTCGAAGAAATAGACGCGGCGTAACGTGCAATTAGTGTTTTACCGCATCCCGGAGGGCCATAAAGCATAATGCCCTTAGTCCTCTCAATTTTTAATTTTTGGACTTTTTCTCTGATAAAATCATAACTCAATGCAGAACCAACAGCTTGATCAATCTCTAAAATGGCTTCATCAAGCCCACCTATTTCTTCCCTATTAACTTTAGGTTTCTTTTCAAGGAGAAGATCATCACCATATTTTACATTTGATTTTATATCAAGTATCTCCCAATCTTTTGAATTTCCGAATAGCGTTACTGTGGCCCCAGCCTTAAGGTAAGGATTCTTGGAATCTACAAAGTCAATTATATCTAACATCATCTCATGATATGTATCAAATCTCACTGTTGCGTATCTGCCCTCAATCTTTATTATTTCACCAAGTGTTGTATCAACTTTGCCGGGGTGCCTTTCAAGTATTACAAATCTCCCCCCTTCCTTTGCCTCGATGAACTTATACCTTATCTTGTCTCCTTTGTTGATATCTAAATCATCAATCATATAGGCTATTATCCTATAATTTACATAATCAAAAATTTCATGCATGCCCTCTCTTTCAAGGGGCCTTACGTAAATACCAATCATGAAAGGGGGCTCATTTAACTCCCTTATCCTCTGCTCAAGCCTATTGATGCGCCCTTCAAGAAAAATCTTAATTTCATTTTTTAGCATTCCACGCTCATGCTGAATCTGATTGACTACCTCTTGGGAAGACGATATGAGCTGCTTAATTTCTTCCTTTTCAAGTGTTTTTTGGGAATATCCCTTTTCTTTTAAGACTTCAACAAGATCAAAATACTCATACTCTTCTTTTAAATATGCTCTAATCTTTTCTGTCTTTTCTACGTCAGGAGATTTCACAACAAAAATAGAACTCAATCTTTTAAAAGTGTTTGCAAATTAATCTTAATTTAATAATTAAACAAATGCCATGCTGCCATAGCCCAATAATCGAATATAGACCCCGATTCCTAAAATCAAGACAAAAACAGACATTGTGACATAGTCTCTTTTTTTAAGGGATATTTCTCTTAAAAATGTCCTTTCCCCATATCCAAATCCTCTTGATTCTATAGCTATTGCAAGCTCTTCAGCCATTCTTATTGAACCTATAATCAATGGAGTAATTATTGGTATGTAGTTTCTTATTCTTTTGAATATTTGGCCCTTATCCAATTCCAGGCCTCTTGACCTCTGAGCGTCCATTATTGTATAAGTTATTCCTGCTAACGTAGGCACATACCGAAGAGATATAGCTAAAGTCAAACAGTATTCATATGGAATCTTAAATTTCATTAATCCTAGAACAAGGTCACGCTGAAGTGTTGTCATCAAGAGAAGAAAAGTTGCGGTGATTATTGCAAAGATTCTAAAGGTCATTGCAAGTCCCATCCGTATGCCATCCTCGCTTACGCGTATCTTCCAGAATTCAAAAATTATATTTCCTGTTGGCTGGAAAAAAGGCCATAATATTAGTGACATTAAGACAAGTGGGAGTATGGGTCTGATGTATGTAGCCAGTCTTCTAATTTTGATTTTACAAAGAAATCTTATCATCAATAAGACTGAAACTGCAATGACGCCAAGATAAAGCGGGTCTTTGTATAAAAGTGCAAGGCCAAAAATCGATGAAAGAATGACTATTTTTGTTCTGGGATCAAGGTTATGGAAAAATGAAGATTCCTTGACATACATCGAGTATTTAATCATAATATAAGAAATAAAAGATTTAGATTTAAACTTTTAGGGTTTATCTACACCAATAATGACTGTACCAAGATTTTCTCCCTTAATGTTGTATTTCTCTTTAAAGAATAGGTCTGTTGGAACACACAGGCTTGCTGAAATTCCTTTCAAATCTTTTAGTTCTTCTACCTCTTGGGCTGGGATCACAAAGTAAGGTTTGCCTTGGGTCTTTACATTAGTGAATATAACAAACTCTTCCCCCATAAAAAGGACATCATTTCGTTTTTGATAATCTGGAATCTCGTCCTTTCTTAAGAGCTTACCAAGTATATTTCCCGAAGGGTCTTTCATTAATGTTAGACTTTGACCGTGTTTTCTATCTGTAAACGATTCATCAATAAAAATAAGGAATACTGCACCTTTTGATAAAACTTCCCAGACGCCTTCATTTATAAAGTCCATCATCCCCCCAGCGGCCTTATTCTTTTCGGCTTGAATCTCAAATTCTCTGATTTTATCTATGTCTTCTGGCGATAGCAAGAAGGCATTTATGATACCCTTTACGGACTTCAAACGTTTTACTATATCTTCTTCGATCCCCATATTTATCATCAAAGGTAGCCTTTTGCTTTTAGAAGTTCAGCGTTTAGTATTCCTCCGCCTGCAGCACCTCTCACTGTGTTGTGAGAAAGGCAGACAAATCTTATGTCAAATACCTTACATTCTCTTAGTCTTCCAACAGTTACTGCCATACCTTTATCAGTGTCTCTGTCTTTTCTTGGTTGCGGTCTATTGGATTCTTCTCTGTAGATAATTGGCTTTTTTGGTGCAAAAGGCAAGTTTAACTCTTGAGGTTCAGAGCGGAATTCTTTCCAGATTTTTTTAATCTCCTCAAGCGAGGGCTTTTTTGCGCCGAATTCAAGACTTACACATGCTGTATGGCCATCAATTACTGGCACCCTATTGCAGTGAGCGGAAATTTTCATACTTGTATCGTTTACAATTTTTCCATTTACAATCTTTCCCATAATCTTCTGAGGTTCTATTTCAGATTTTTCTTCTTCTCCAGAAATAAAGGGAACTATGTTGTCTATCATGTCAAGTGACGGCACACCGGGATATCCTGCTCCTGAAACAGCCTGCATTGTAGTAATTATCATTCTTTTAACTTCATATCCTGCCTTGATTAATGCATAAACAGGGGCCATATAACTTTGTAATGAGCAGTTTGGTTTTACAACTATGAATCCTTTATCCCAACCGTTCGCTTTCTTTTGCTGAGGGATAATCTCGATATGATTACTATTAATCTCAGGGATTAACATTGGCACATTGTCAACATGCCTGTTGGCTGAAGCGTTAGAAAAAACTGCTATCCCTGCTTTGGCATATGCTGCTTCAAGTTCTTTGATTTTTTCCTTTTCCATTTCAAGAGCAGAGAATACCAAGGCACATTTTCCAATTGCTTGGCTTACACCATTTGCATCTTTAACAATAAGTTTTCGAACATTTTCAGGTGGGTCTGAAATCATTTGCCATTTTCCCATTACAGCTTCTTCATAACTTTTACCCGCGCTTTTTGGCGATGCTGCAACATATGTAACATTAAACCAAGGATGATTATCTAATAATCTTATATAATTTTGACCTACCATCCCAGTAGCCCCAATTACCCCTACATTGATTTTTTCCATAATATTCACCTTATTATATTACGTAATTCTTTAGGACTCCTATTCCTTCTATTTTGGCCTCAACTGTATCCCCTCTGTTCATTGGGCCCACTCCGGGCGGTGTGCCAGTTGCAATGATATCACCTGGTTCAAGGGGCATTATTTCGGATATAAATTCCAATAACTCGTAACAATTAAATATCATGTTCTTCGTTGATGAATTTTGTTTTGTGATTCCGTTTAACTTAAGCGATATTGGGAGGTCAAATGGATCTATATCAGTTTCAATCAGAGGCCCTATCGGAGCAAATGTATCATAAGATTTTGCTCTTGTCCATTGTATGTCCTTCCTCTGTAGATCTCTTGCGGTAACATCATTGAATACTGTGTATCCCAATATATAATCCTCGGCTTCGTCTTTTTCAACATTCTTTGCCCTTCGCCCTATGACTACCCCAAGTTCAACTTCGTAGTCAACTTGATTTGAAGTCTCAGGGTATATAATAGGGTCTTCAGGCCCAACGACAGTACTTGCAGGTTTAATAAACATGATGGGATTTTTAGGAATTTCCATTTTGAGCTCCTTGGCATGATCAACATAATTCAGGCCGACAGCCACGATCTTTGAAGGCATCGTTGGAGCGAGTAACTTGACTGAACTTAAATCGACCTCATTTTCAGTTATTTCAAATCCTGAAAAGAAATCCCCTTTGATTTTTTTTATCACATCGTTCTCTAGAATTCCTTGTTCTATCTTATCTTTGTAGTTGTATCTTAGGAGCTTCATTATTCCACCTTTTTATCTAACAATTGCAAACACGTCACTCATTATTGCCGCAGCTGTCTCTATCTGACCTGCGCCCCTTCCCATTACAGTTATGTCCTTGGAGAGATCTGTTTCAAATACGGCTACATTCAAAGTGCCTGTTACTGCAAGAGGAGAGTTTAGAGGAACTGGTGTTGGCTCAACTTTTGCACCCTTTTCGGTAACCTCTACCAGTAATTTTATGATATTGCCCTTCTTCTTCGCCTCCAAGACATCTTCCATCATTATGCCAGTGATTCCCTTGACTTTAACATCGCTTAAAGTCATTGATTTACCCATTAAAGCGTTTGAAAGAATTGTTGCTTTGCATGCTGCATCCCATCCTTCAATGTCCTGGGCAGGGTTTGCTTCGGCATATCCTTTCTCCTGGGCTTCCTTTAATGCATCCCCAAATTTTTTTCCTTCAAATGCCATATTGGAAAGAATATAATTTGTAGTACCGTTTAATATTCCTTTTACTGAAATAATCTCATTCCCTTTTAGTGCTTCTTGGGCGAGATTTAAGACAGGCATTGTTCCCCCAACAGTTGCCTCGTATCTCAATTCCTTCCCGCTTTTCTCTTTAGCCTTGATTACTTTATCATAATGAAGCGCCAACGGTCCTTTGTTTGAAGTAACAACATGCATCCCTCTGTCAAAGGCTTTCATAATATGATTCAATCCTGGTTGGGCATCTTTGATATTTGTCGGTGTAACTTCAACGATAATATCGGCATCCATATTTTCTACTGCCTGTTCCCCGTTCCATTTTTTATCCTTTGAAGGGTCAGGATAATTTATCATAAGTGATCTTTCTTGATTGTGATCCATCAACTTAGCAAGGTCAATTCCATTTTCATCGTAAATAGAGTTTAGCATGTCGGCAACGCATACAATCCTGACATCAACACCATACTTCTTTTTGTATTGTTCTGCTCTGTCCCTTACTACTTTGCATACTCCTTTACCAACTATACCAAAACCAACGACTCCCAAACGTACTTTCTTCATAATAAACAGTCCTCTTAAATATAGTGAATACTCTATTTTTATTCTTTATTTAAGAGTTTCGGGAAGTTATAATTTTATTATTTTATTTAGAAAAATAATAATACCGAAACCTTTTTAAAAAGGCTTAAGATAGAAAGGTAAATCTATATTTTAGAGGGTGAAAAAGATTTGGAGCTACCTTTTTGTGAGATCTGTTTGAAGACCGGAATGCTCTGCCCAGGTTGTACTGCAAAGATTAAAGATGGCGAACTTAATGACAACGACCTCGAAATAGCTAAAGAACTTTACAGGCTTTCTCAAGAAAATAAAGGGCTAAAAGATGTAAAGTTCAAGAGGAGTATTAAGGTTGGCAATCTTATAATTATTCTCATCGAAGCAGGAGAGATAGGAAGTATTATTGGTAAAGGTGGCAATGTAATAAGGGGATTAAGTAAAAAATTAAATAAAAAGATAAGGGTTATTGAAGAAAGCAAAGATGTTAAAAAAGTTGCTTCTGACCTGTTATACCCGGCAAAAGTTTATGGGATAAACATTGTTTACATGCCTGATGGTACAATAATTAAAAGACTCAGATTAGGAAAAGAATTTGAGAGAAAACTTCCTATTGCAACAAAAAGTGTAAAAGAAATACTTTTGTTAATCACGGGCGAGAATGTTGATATTGTATTTGAATAATTTTTCTAATACTTTCTTTTTATTATAAAATCGCAAAGTTCAGTTAGAAATATTTTTGATTCTTCTTTCATGCTTTGGTCTATAGACTCTTTAGCTGCTTTGATCAATTGTGATTCTTTTTCGATACAATAGTCCAAAGAACCACAGCTTCTCATTATACCCTTTATTTCAGCTATATCCTCAGATGATGCGTTCCTATTTCCTAAAATAGCTTTGACTTTCTTTAATTGAGTTTCGTCTACACATTCAAGTGTTTTAATAACTAATAAAGTATTTTTTCCTTCTTTGATATCGCTGTCAACTGGTTTTCCAGTTGTACCTTCTTCTCCAAAGACCCCAAGTATGTCGTCATGAACTTGAAATGCTCTTGAAAGATTTAAAGAATAGTTATCTAAAGAGTATACGTCTGCCTTTTCAGAAAAGAGCAAACCAATTCTTAACGGATATTTAAAAAGTATTCCGGTCTTATGGTCTATCATCTCAAAGTATTTGTCTTCATTTCCGCCTTTCTGTTCCATCAGGATATCCAATAACTGGCCCTCGTTTAATATTTTGTACATCTCCCTATGCATTATCATGGCCTTTGAAATAATGGCGACATCAAACCCACTTGACCTTATTGCCTTTCCACTCAAGGCATAAAGTATGTTGGAGCCCAAAACTGAAAGTGCGTATGAATATCTCGAAATTGCTCTTTGCATCAAAAATAATTGAGAAAGCCCATCTTTTTTGATCCAGTTGCCACCGTCATAGTAGGGAGTAATATCAAATCTTGTGGACTTCAAAAATTTGTCTGCATATATTGCATTGAAAGTTTTTTCTCCGTGCCTTATAACATCTTCATCCATAGCATCATCAAGTATGAGGGAAGAAGAATGAAGGAGCTCAAATGCTATTGAAGCCCTTAAAATTCCATGATTATACTCAGAATACCCACAATAAGCCATAATACACATTATGGGCCTAAGGCGTTTTCCGCCAAGGAGTGTGTGGTGCCTTATGTCTTTATAGAAATCACAAAGAGTGTCATTATCAATTGATTTTAGTTCTACTTCAAAAAATTTCTTAATCTCGTCTTCTACCTCTTTTTTGAGCTCAGCTGTGACCTTAACAAAGTCCATTGTCGCACCTTTAACAAATTTTTTATTTTTAGTTTAAATAAGTTTTGAAGATATCTTTTAAAGCCCGATAAATTAATTACAATAGATGTCAATAAAGATAACTGATGCTAACTCCAGTTACACCAGAAAACTACCAAAAGGTTGTAAATTGTGTATTGAAGGTAGAAAATCAGTACTTTTTGTTACTGGGATTTGCCACGTGAACTGTTATTATTGCCCTGTATCTAACGAGAAAAAAGACAAGGACACTTCATATATCAATGAGCGAAAAATAGAAAAAAAAGAGGATATTTTAGAAGAGATAAAGGCATGCGGCTCAAAAGGAATTAGTTTTACCGGTGGAGACCCTCTAGTAAAAATAAATAAATGCCTTGACTATGCTAAACTAATCAAAAATGAGCATAGTAAACATCATATCCACCTATATACGGGAAGTACTGATAAAAAAATCGAAGAGATAGAAAAACTAGAAGGATATGTTGACGAAGTCAGATTTCATGTAAAAGATGAGAAAGGGATACAAGATCTAAAAAATATTCTGAATATGGACTTTAATTTTGGGATTGAGATCCCTTCTATCCCTGGTGATTTTGAAAGGATGTGCTCAATAATTGAATCGGCGTCATCTGCTGGTTTTTCATTTGTTAATTTGAATGAATTTGAATACACAGAAACAAATTGGGATAATCTTTCGGAAAGAGGATTTGATTTTGATAGTGACACAAGTATGGTAAAAGGCAGCAAAGATCTATCACTCAGACTATTAGAAAAGTATGAAGACCTTCCAATATCAATTCATTTCTGCCCCTCTGTCCTAAAAGATGCAATTCAACTACGAAGAAGATGGGAGCGCAGAGCAAAGAATACCAAAAAATACTATGAAGAGATTGAGGACTGCCTCATCGTAAAGGGTGAGCTATCAGGAGACGTTAGAGAAATAGTTAATTATCTTAATGATGAAATTAATATTTCAAAAAAAATGTATGATACCTGTGGAGACAAAGTATTTACTCACTGGGCGGTAGCAGAAGAAATATCTGAAAATAAAGAATTATCAAAGAAAATAAAATCAGCAATAGTAAAAGAATACCCCATTCATAAAAGAGTGGTAGCAGAATACATCCCACTTTAAAAATCGTTTTTAGATATACTTAGAATTTAGGTGATTTGGGTTTTCTAGTTAAAGTTCCAAGTAGGACTCCAAGTTCCATTGTAACTGCGCTGAGCAACACTCCAAACGTTATATAAATGGCGGGAGTGATACTTGATTTTGTTGATTCGATTAAAGATTTGGCCAATTCTATTCTAGCTTCAATTTCAGTTACTTTGCCTGTTAATCCAAGTTGTTGGTATGCCTCTTTTGCTTTTTCATACTCTCCAAGAGCCTTTGAATAGTTTTTCTTATCAAAGTAGTCGTTTCCTTGAGCATAATATTTTTCTGCATCTTTTACAATAGCTGAATCTTTTATTTCGAAAGAGATTGATTCAGTTGTGGCCCTTTTAGTACCATATGGATCAAAGTACTCAACTATTACATCAGTCTTGTAGCTTCCAGCAGAAGCATCACCTTTAGCAGCTATATTAAGTGTGACATTTCTTGATTCTTGTGATCGCATTAGCCCGATTGAATCTACATCTAAAGATGTGGTAAAATTATTATTTGTGGGAACGCTTAGCTTGATATTATTGCCGTAACCGAGGCCATAGTTNNATAGTTTGATACCTTAAATGGAATGCTAATGTTCTGACCTTGGAAAACTTCTCCCGGATAAGAGGATAACTCTATTTTTAGCGAAGGAAATTCTTTAATAACTTTGAACTCAATTTCTTTCATAAGTAAATAAGGCTTACACCCCTGTCTGCAGTTTCCAATTTCTCCCCTTATTCTCAAGGGAATTTTATAAGTTCCAGCGTCTGCATTTCCAGTAGTTTCAATCGATAATCTGAGGTTTACTTTATCCTGGACATTAATAGTATGATCCCCATCGCCTGGTACGAATAGCTTATCGCCGTCTATTATTTTGATATAATTCTTAATTTCTGGAGGAATATCACTTGGGTCTATAACTGCTTTCAAATCCCAAAGCATTTCGGAGGTAGTATTATGTAGGTTAACATCAATATAGATTAGTTTACCAGGTTCAGTTTCTTTAGGGTAAGTTAATTCTACCTTTGGGTCGGCGTCTGCTGCACCGTATAAAGGTAGCAAAATCAATGAAATAAGCAATAATGGTAGGGCTTTCTTCATCATGAAAGATAGTATAGAATAAGTCTTTTAAGCGTTACCCCGAATATATTTTTAATGAACAGGCGATTTTTGTCAGTTTTTACCTGCTTGATGCTAATATGCTCGATAAATTTTGTCCTTGGAGCAGATGAAAAGAAAGAAGTAACGATAATGATACATCTTTATGAAAAAGAGAACGAAGCTTATACTATAGCAGGAAGTATTTATAATTACGATATAAGACTAGTCGATACTGATGTTTGTGATAAAGACCTATATGTGGCTTCTTGTATTAATACTATTGAACTTAATATAGTACAAAAAAATAAATATACAAACGAAGTCATAAAGACCGTAGTAGTGCCTGATATTGTCAAATTAAGGGACTATCCTACCGATATTGATTTTCAAGATATAAAATTTGAGGGCGTCTATGTATTCACTATATACTTTGACCAGGGTGCAGCAAACTTCAAAATAAATTATACGCAGAAAGATGTTCTTAGAACAATGAATCCTGTTTACTCTGGAGAAATGGGCGAAAATCCTTTTTTATTATACTTTGGAGAGGGAGATAGCCTATACTCAATGAATGTCAATAGAAGTGATAATAGACTTATTGTGAATGTTAGAAATAATCTGGATTCAAAAACATTATACGGGTTATCAGACGATATCCTCTCATTTGATTCAATTATGGTGAAAGTTCTAAATAAGACAGATACAGGAATAAAGTTCATCGTCTATTCCAACTCAAATATTAAATCATTGGCTAAATCAGAGGCTTCTTTAAGAAAAGGAGAAACTGGTAATATTGGCGGGATGGATTTTAAGATTACTGATTCCTCTACCCTCTCTGCTACAATAAATATCGAGAATCAAGATTATTCAATAAAAAAACGTTCTTTAAAAGGTATAAATAATTATATCTTTGAAGTAAATGATATAGTGGGTGATAACGTCAAATTAAGCATTTACCACCCACCTTCTGTAACTCTTGTAGGATATAACCCAAATGTTGTCCTTACTGTGACAAAAAAACTCGAGTCTGAAGAGGGGGATATATTTGAGATACCTTTCACATTGGCAAATACTGGTAAGGTCAGCGCCAACAATTTAACAGTTAATCTGCAGAACTCTAGTGCAAACATAGTTGAGGGGGCCTGGAAGGGCGCACTAAATGTTGGAGAAACTAAAGAACTAAAATTTAAGGCAAGTTATAATGAAGCAGGAGACTATATAATTACTTTTAATGTAGACACAGGCCAATCTTCTGAAGAGTTTCAGGAAAAGGTGAGCATTAAATCCAAAGTAACTGCCGTGTTAAAAGAAGGCCCAATGAAATCTCTAATTTTCATCACAAACGAGTACATATTGACCCAAAATAGAATAAGATTAGCCCAGAATTCGATTAATATTTTACTCTATATCGGAATTCTACTTTCAAGCGCAATAATATTGAATTCAGCAAGACAGAGACTGCCAAACTTAGAGAAGCCCAAGGAAAAACCAAAGAGGAAAGTTGTAAAAAGAAAAGCCGAATCCATTAAACCAAGAAGTAATGCAGCCATAGATCAAGAAAGGTTGAGGGTATCGAAAAAAAGAAAAGATCAAGGTATTAAAAGAGAAAGTATAAAAAAGAGAGAAAAATAATTATTTTCTTCTTCTTAAAGCAAGATAAATAGACCCTAGTAAAGTTCCNNTGGTTTGTCTATAACTGTCTTGTTCTCTTCTTCCGGGATTTCAACAATTTCTTTCTCTTGGAGCAATAGGTATATCTTATTATCATTGGAACCAACTATTATGTCTTGCTTGCCATCTTTGTTAATATCGGATATGTAAAAGCTCTCTATCCATCCCTGCGTTGGGAATTTGAATTCAACGTTTCCAGTGTTATAATCAATTACATACAAATTATTGTCTTTACATCCGGCAATTAAATAATTTGTATTTTCATCGGTCATTGCCTCAATCTTGAATATCCTGTCTGGCAGGTCGAATCTTTTCAGAAATACTCCTTTTGAGTCAAGAACTATAATTTCCCCTTTGTTTCCGGCAATAATTACTTCATCTCTTGCATCGTTATTTATATCAAAAAGTGTTGATGCGCTAGATTCAGTTTCAGTTCTAAATTCCCACATTGAGGCTAAGTTCCTGTTTAAAGAGTAGACAACTGTTCCTTTCCAGTTTTGAGAATCTTCCCTAAAAAAACGGGATACATGAATCATATTGTTGTATCGGTCAAGGTATAGTTCTCTTAGGATATGTTTTGTATCGTAAGATTTAGTAAGCTTTCCAAGGCCGTCAAATATGAGAGTATTATCCCAAGATATAATCATAATTTCGTTTATGCCGTCCTCATTTAGATCAACGATAAGGGTTCTAAAGTTATACCCTCTAGTCTTGTAATCCCAAAGTAGATTAAGCCCCTCATCAAAAAAATAGACATTACCATCGTCAGCACCAATAAGAGTTTCATAAGTTCCGTTAGAATCGACATCCCCTATATCCACATCTAGCACTGACCCCAAAATTGGTATTACTACAATTTCATTTCCTTTAGAATCAAGGAAGTAAACTAATGCATTGTATATCTCTTTTTTTGAAACAACTCTATTTTCTGTCCCCAGGATAATCTCGTTTCCAGGGGAGTCATAAATATCCATGACCTTCATCATAGAAAAAGAGTTATTTGATTCTAGGGCCCATTTAATATTTCCTTTATCATCAAGGCATAGAAATTTCTTACCTGCAGTATAAGCAAGGATCTCATAATTTCCATCATCATCTAGATCATTTGCCATGACTTGTAATATGTCAAATTCATCCTTGTGAATTGTATAACTTTCAAACTCTAAAGACATTACCGAGGATATTGTTCCCATAGAGAATAGTAAAATCATTAATATGGCTATAATTTTAAATTTCATAAGACCACGAAACAGATTATTTTTTCTTTTATTTAAAACTATTCGTAAATAGGCCAATAAAAATATTATCAAAAATATATAAACTCTATATTTTAAATAAATATCCAAAACTTTTTAAGGATTGTTTTTAGAAGAAGTCCAGGTGTAACTATGCCCCAAGACAAGGAACATAAATTAATCCTATTTTTTGAAGAGATAGATATCGATGATATTCCTTTTGTAGGTGGTAAAAATGCGTCTCTTGGTGAGATGATAAGGAACTTGAAAAGCAAGGGTATTAAAATTCCCGAAGGGTTTGCTATTACGTCTTATGCTTATGATTACTTCCTTAAGAACGCTGGAATAGAAAAAAAAATAAAAGATATTCTAAAGGATCTTGATACAAATATCTATGAAAATCTTGCAACGAGGGGAGAAAAAATAAGACATGCCTTAATTGAAGCAGAATTTCCTGATGAACTAAAGAAAGAAATAATTAAGGCTTATGGAAAATTAGAAGATACTTATGGAAAAAATGTCGACGTCGCTGTAAGATCGTCCGCAACTGCTGAAGACCTTCCTGACGCATCGTTTGCAGGCCAACAGGAAACTTTCCTTAACATTACCGGCCCAGATGCCTTGATTTTATCATGTAAGAAGTGTTTTGCATCCCTCTTTACTAATAGAGCCATATCATACAGACATGATAAGGGGTTTGACCATTTCTCAGTTAAACTCTCAATAGGCGTTCAGAAGATGGCAAGAAGCGATACAGGCTCAAGTGGTGTTATATTTACCATCGATACAGAATCCGGTTTCAAAGATGTAGTTTTAGTTACTTCAATTTTTGGTCTTGGTGAAAATATTGTCCAGGGTACTGTAAATCCCGATGAATTTTATGTCTTTAAACCCACTCTAAAGAAAGGTTACAAATCAATTATTAATAAAAAACTTGGTGCAAAACAGAGAAGAATGATTTATTCTGATGACCCAAATGAGGGTACAAAAAATATTAGAGTTGATGAAAAAGAAAGAAATAAATTCTCAATTTCTGATGAAGATGTTCTAAAGCTTGCCAAATGGGCAGTTATCATAGAGGACCACTATTCTTCTAAAAAAGGTAAGCATACACCGATGGATATTGAATGGGCAAAGGATGGGAATACAGGAGAGTTGTACATCCTTCAGGCAAGACCTGAAACAGTTCATTCTCAAAGAGATTTTAACACCATAAAGACATACATCTTGAAAGAAAAAGGGAAGAAACTTGTGACTGGGCAGGCCGTTGGAGATCTTATTGGTCAGGGAATGGTCCATATTATAAGAACCCCTAAGGAGATTTCTCTTTTCAGAGAAGGGGAGGTCCTTGTAACTGAGATGACAGACCCAGATTGGGAACCTGTAATGAAAAAAGCAAGCGCTATTGTGACAAATAGGGGTGGCAGAACCTGTCACGCAGCTATAGTATCTCGTGAGCTTGGGATACCATGTATCGTAGGAACTGATAACTCCACTGAAGTGTTGTCTGATGGGCAGAAAGTTACTGTAAGTTGCGCAGAAGGTGAAGTTGGGGCAGTTTATGACGGCTTGCTAAAGTATGAAATAGAAGAAATCGACATACAGAAACTACCGGAAACTAGGACTAAAATAATGATGAACGTCGGAATACCCGAAAAAGCATTCTACCAGTCACAGATTCCAAACGATGGCGTTGGATTAGCGAGAGAAGAGTTTATTATTAATTCATATATAGGCATCCACCCAATGGCTCTTGTAAACTATGAGGAACTAAGTGAAAAATCAAGATATGATATGTCAGTTGCAGAAACTATAAAACAGATAGAAGATAAAACAGGCGGATACACTGAAAAGACCCATTTCTATATTGACAAGCTTACATATGGTATATCAATGATTGGAGCAGCATTTTATCCTAAAGACGTCATTCTTCGTCTAAGCGACTTCAAATCAAATGAATATGAAAATCTTATAGGCGGGAAATTCTATGAGCCCAAGGAAAGTAATCCAATGATTGGTTGGAGAGGGGCTTCTAGATACTACGACGAAAACTTCAAGCAGGCTTTTGCCCTGGAATGCAAGGCTATTAAGAGGGCTAGAGAAGAGATTGGACTAAATAACATCAAGATAATGGTTCCATTTTGCAGAACACCTGCCGAAGGTAGAAAAGTTGTAAACACTTTGAAAGAGTTTGGACTTGTGCAACGTGAGAATGGTCTTGAGATATATGTGATGTGTGAAATTCCTTCAAATGTACTCGCTGCAGATGAATTCTGTGAGATATTCGACGGATTCTCTATCGGCTCAAATGATCTAACTCAGCTTACTCTTGGCCTTGATAGAGATTCAGAGCTTGTTTCAAGCATATATGATGAAAGGAACATTGCAGTAAAAAGACTAATTAAAAAGGCGATAGAAGTTGTCAAATCAAAGCACAAGAAGATTGGCATATGCGGCCAGGCACCATCAGACTTCCCAGAATTTGCATCCTTCCTAGTAGAAAGCGGCATAGATTCAATAAGCTTAAATCCCGACACAGTCATAAAAACTAGACTAAATGTCTGGGAAAAAGAAAAAGAGATGGGGTTCATATAATTAATGTTTGAATCGCTAATTTCATCTGTTGTTTTAGGGATAACAGCCGGTTTATGCCCATTGAATCTCTTTTTTATTATTCCTATTTTTCCAAAAATATTGGGTGAGCGGGCACCACTCAATGCAATTTTATTTTCTGTGGGCGTTGCAACAATTTTTGTACCTCTTGGACTACTGGGCAATTTTGGAGTTTCTTCAATTTTTAATTCAGATACTAAATTAGGATTTCTTCTAGGGGCGGTAATATCGATAGCCATAGGATTGATTTTATTAAGGATAATAAAAATAAGTTATATACTATCTGTAAAAAAGGAGAGGAATTTTTACGGCTCAACTCCTTATACATATGGGATTTCATATGGCCTAATAACTATAGCAAGAGCCGCCCCCCTTTTGATATCTCTTATATCAATAATCTCACTAGAAAAGAATATTTTCATTGCCTCAATCTCTCTTTTTATTTATTCATTTTTAGTAGGTGCTCCACTTATCATTATCTCTTCATTTTTTGGCTTAAAGAGGGTAGAAGATTTTGTTAAAAAATATTCAAAAACGTTGGATAAGATAAGTGGGATAATGCTTATCCTAATTGGTGCGTATTATCTATATTTATTTGTTTATAGCTAAAAATCAACATTCTTATGAATATACATTAGTTTAATATAATAGATATTATAGAACAATTTTTATAATTTGTTTTGATTTTTAGTATTATGTTCTAGTATAATAGTTAAACTTAAATAGGGATATATCAAACTTCAATAGCCGGATAGAAGGTGATACCATTGAACGTTTCAGAAAGATCGTCAACGATAAGTTATGCAATTCGAGACGTAGTTGAATATGCAAGGAAACTCGAATCTAAAGGAGACAAGATACTAAAACTAAATATAGGAGACCCTCTGAAGTTTGACTTTAAAACTCCAGAGCCTATGGTGGATGCCATCGTCAATGCGGCTAGGAGTAGTTTTAATGGTTACGAGGATTCTCTGGGCAATACAGAGCTAAGAAGAGTCATCGCAGAAAGAGAATCTAAAAATAATGGAAAAATATACCTAGAAGACGTTGTTGTAACTTCAGGAGTTACAGAGGGAGTGAATCTAGTTTTTGGAGCGACTCTTGAACCGGGGGATGAAGTTTTAGTTCCAGGCCCAGGTTACCCAACATACACCGCCTATGCAACTTTTTTTGGCGCAACTCCAGTTTCTTATAAAACTATTGAGAAAGATGGGTGGAATATTGACGTTCAGGATCTTAAATCAAAGATAAATGAAAGGACAAAATGCATAGTTATAATTAATCCAAACAATCCCACTGGCGCAGTTTACCCAAAAAAAACCCTAAAAGAGATACTTGATATTGCAATAGAACATGATGTCTTTATTATTTCTGATGAGATATATGATAGGATTACCTTTGATGATTCCTTTGTAAGCCCAGCTTCCATGACTGATGAAGTGCCTATACTGACATTCAATGGTATTTCAAAGATTTATCTTGCGCCTGGGTGGAGAGTTGGGTATATGGCATTCTATAACTGGGATACCCTGTTTGATATAAAAGAGGGGATAATGAAGGAACTTCGAGCAAGGATTTCTGCAAGTTCCATATGCCAAGTAGGAGCTATTGAAGCCTATAAGGGTAGTGAAAAATATGTTGTAGAAATGGTTTCAAAGTTAAAGCAGAGGAGCGAATTTGCTTACAAGAGACTAAATGAGATCCCAGGAATAAGTACGACAAACCCCATGGGTGGACTTTATATCTTTCCAAAAATTGAGTTAGATAACAAGTGGAAGGATGATAAAGAGTTCGTATATGAGTTTTTGAAAATGAAAAAAGTTCTTTTGGTCCATGGTAGTGGATTTTGCCCTATTTATGGAAAGGATCATTTCAGGTCAGTTTTTCTACCTCCAATTGAAACAATGGAAGACGCATTTTCGAGACTTGAAGATTTCATGAAAACTAAAAAATGATTTTTTAGAGATAATCATTTATATTTTAAATTTCTAATATTGTATATGCGGGCTACAGACCCACAAATTCTTGATGCCATTAAGAAGGTTCTAAGAGAAGACATAGTAATTCACTCGCAGAATGAGCTCTTTGAAAAGGTAAGAAAAAAGCTATCTGATAAAGATGAAGTTAGGGCCTCTGCAGAGAGGATAAGAAGAGTTGCCAAAAAATACGGCGTAAGGGTCCAGGTCCACTCCCGTAAAGGTAAAGAGATAAAGACCTGCCCCTTTTGTGGAAAGGACCTTCAAGATATTATCTCCCAAGATCTTTTTGGCAGGTCAACAACAATTGGCAAAGTTTGTAGAAACTGCAAATTTGAGATAGGATTGGGTAGAAGTCCTGCGAGATACATATTCAGAAGATAGAATTATAATCTGAAAAATCTTTTTTTACTTGAGCTTTCTTTAATAATGCCTTCAGCCAATCCTTTGAGTAGTCCCAAAATAATAGGGCCATAAAGAATTCCAACTGGACCTAGCATATATGCCCCCCCAAGGAAACCGATTAGTACAATAAAGGGGTGGAGTTGTGCTTGTTTTCCGCCAAGCTTTGGAAATATGTAAAAATTATATAAGACCCCCAGAATTACTACTCCAAATATTAAAAGGGCCAATCCCCTAAATAAATCACCCACAAGAAGAAAGTAAAATCCTACAGGGATGTAAATTGTCCAAGGACCTGCCACTGGCAACAATGCAGCGAGCCCAACTAAAAGTCCCAATAAAAAAGAGTAAGGTACGCCCAACGCAAGGAAACCAATAGTTGCAAGTAGTCCAATTATGATTGCACTCATTACGTTTCCATAAATTAATCCATTAATCACCTTGTTTGTAGGCTCAAGAATTTCTAATAAATCTCTGTGGTAGTGAGGGGGCATTATTTTGCCGATAAATTCTTCAATAACTAATCTTTCATGAAGGAAGTAATAAAGGGCTAGAAACAAGATTAGGATATTAATTAATGTTAACGGCAGTTCATGTATGGATCTTGAAAAAACTTCTGTTAGATTCACTAACCTAGGGAAAGTTTCAGTGATAAATCCATAAAAAGGAGAGTCTGATATATTTATTCCAAAAATACCAAGAATAGAACCTGAAGAGCCACTTTTTAGTATTTCTGTAATAACTTTAAGCTCGGCAAGCGCTTTAAAGACTGCATAGAGGATTGTAATAAGTATTGGGGCAGATATGAAAAGAGTTGTAAGTGCAGCAGAAAGGCCATTTCTTTTTGTTTTCGCAAATATCTTATTGTAGACTGGAAGGAATGCATATGCAAATACAAATCCACCTACCAGCCCCGGTATAATTGGATATACTAAATAGAGCCCCATGAGGAGAACTATTACTGATATTGTAATCTTAATATAAGTGATTTTATCCATTAAGAAACACATTATACTGATATATTTAAAGTTATCATATTAATTTTTATAAAAAAATAAAAATAAAATAGTTTTATCAATCAGTTGGGCATGATTCTTCCCAGGGTCTGATGCACTTTTTGAGGCCTTCACACCAGGAGTAACCTGATGCAACTAGACACCCGTGCTCGTCAACGTCTCCTCCGATTGTGCAGGATTCTTCCCAGGTTCTGATGCACTTATTTTTGGCCTCGCACCATGTGTAACCTGCTGATTCTTTGCATCCATGCACATCGACATCTCCACCGATACTGCATGTTTCTTCAAAGGGCCTGTAACATTTCTGAGTGTATTCACACCACTGGTAGCCTGCAGCAGTTAAACATCCGTGAGCATCCCTGTCTCCGCCAATGCTGCATGTTTCTTCAAAAGGCCTATAACATTTCTTGGTATATTCACACCATTGATATCCTGCAGCTATAAGGCATCCATGTTCATCTTTATCGCCACCTATCGGTTTAGGCGCTGTACAGGATTCTTCCCAAGGTCTGTAACATTTCTGAGTGTATTCGCACCACTGGTAGCCTGCTGCTATAA
>DUKX01000115.1 GCA_013329085.1 Methanofastidiosum sp.
GAAGAAATCTTGAAAAAAAAGGTATTTTAATAGATCCAGATGGGAACTTAATATAATTACTTAATAGTTATTAACTATTATTTATTATATATTAACTATTAGATATTAGCTTTTATTGAATTATTTTGAGTTTATTTATATACTATCTCTAAATCCTGTTTTATAATCAAATTACCCCACTCAAAACAGTGAAAAATATGCTTTTTTCAGGCCAAAACATTTATAAATAATCATAATAGTTATTAACTAATACATATCAATTAATAGCTAATATCTATTAGATAATATGTAATAGGTGATATCTTGGAATCTATTGCCATTTATAATCAGAAAGGTGGAACAGGTAAGACTACTACCACCATAAACTTAGGGCATGCTCTTGCTCTTACAGGGAAAAAAGTACTAATAATAGATATAGATGATCAAGGAAATGATGCAGAATGTCTAGGGATAAAATTTACCAAAAGCATTTATCATTTACTAAAGGACGAAGCACCTTTTGAAGAATGCATTACAAACGCTAGAAAAAATTTGGATTTGCTACCTTCAGATGAAACTATATCTCAAGTGGCCCTAGAAATGGTAGGTTGGAGGAATAGAGAGAACTCTTTAAAGAAGCGCCTTGAAGGCATTAATTATGATTACGTTCTCATTGATTGCCAAACTGGATTGGGAATACTAAATGAAAACGCCCTTAATTTCTGCCAAAAGCTGCTCGTACCTGTATCAATGGAGTATCTTTCTGTAAAAGGTCTTTTTAAAGTTGATAAACTGATTTATGATCTAAGAGAAGATTTCCAGAAAAACTTGAAGATAGATCTTATTGTTCCAACATTTGTCGATGAAAGGGTAAAAAGAACTAAAGAATATATTGAATTTTTTGAGAGCATGGATCACTTTAAGGATAGTATAAGCCCATATATCCGAATAGATACTAAATTATCTGAAAGTTTTGCGCACGGAAAGACAATTTTTGAGTACGCTTTGAACTCAAGAGGCGCCTATGACTATATTCAATTATGTAAAAGGGTGTTGGAGGGAATTTGATGGCCTTAACTGAAGGGTTAAAGAATGATTTGGAGAAGGAAATACAGAGAAGAGTAATTCTCACTAAGGAGGAAATTGATCACGAAAAAGAAAAAAAAGAGATAATGACTCAACGCTTCACCCATCAAGATGCAGAAAAACCTCAATTTAAAAAGAAAAAAGTGATAAAAAGTTTTTCCTTGGACGAAGGGCTTGTAAATGCTCTTGATACATTAATAAAAGACAAATTGGGCATCCCAAGATCAATTAAAATATCTTTGAACACAGGAGAAAGAAGCTCGACTGTTGAAGAAGCAATAAAAGAATACATCGATAGAAGAGATCCTGCACTTTTAAAATAGATTATTAAATAATATGTAATAAATAATAGTTAATAACTATTATTTATTAATTAATAACTATATATCTTTAACCTTCTAATTCTCTCCTTCTCCGAGATTACGGCACCCGTATCCCCATCAACACATTGAACAATCCCATCTATAACTGCTGTTTTAATTTCTCCTTTTGCAGGATTAAAACCTTTCAAGTTTTCTGCGTCCATTAGGCCTATTTTGACTGATTCATACAAGGTGTTTGGATTTGTAAAGGCGTCTTGACTATCATCAAGTGACTTTATCGTTTCTAGAATCAATTTAGTATCTTTGAGTATCTCTTCCTTTCTTTTTATTATCTTTTTGTTATCTTCTATGCCTGGCAATCCTTTCAGACAATTTTTTATTACCCCTTTGGCAATCTTTGAGCTTTCAACTATAACTTCTGGCGTTGCAACATTATAGGCTTCAGAGTACCCAACAACATGCACGATATGTGGCTTCAAATACATACCAATCGTTATTGACGAAGCGAGCTCGCCTTTGGCTATGTTTTCATCAACAGAAAGAGAGGCAAGACCTGTTCTTATCATCCTTAGAATAGTAAAATTTTCATCTGATAATTCTGATATTATCTCTAATTTTGCGAGCATTTTTGCTAAATCCATTTCAAGAGATATCTCTGGAGGAACATTCATCATAAACTGCTGGACGTAATGCCTAACTCCTAATTTCTTTGCATTGTAAGTTGCAATATAAGCCGAGGCAACTTCAATCGGGTCAGTAGTTTTTCTAAGAGCCCATTGATGGGAATCATTAATTTCAATTGGCACATTATTTTCTGCATGCCATTTTATAGTTTTTTGATTCTCACCGATTGCACTTACTAAATTTCTTTTAGATCTTCCATCCAGTTCAGAATACCAAAAAAGTGGTATCGCCCTCCAAGCATTGTTTATCGTCTCTTTTAACATGATCCCCCATTTTATCAAGTAATTTGTGCCCGCATAACACCTCAAAAGAGGAAAGTTACCTATTCTTGAAGATTCATAAATAGACTCTAGATCTCCTTTTTTTCTTAGAGGTACCCCTCCGCCACCCTCAAATTCTTTACAAATTTTTTCTTGATTAAAAAAACATTCTTGAGCTATTTGATCTGGCCCTATGGATATAATATCAACTGTTTTACTTTCTGCAATTTCTTTAACACCTTCAATCGTTTTTTCAAGAGACGGTAGTCCGAAATGATGTCTTATTAAGGGAAATGGATGAAATTTTTCAATTCTTTCATAGAGATTTTGGGAGTATTCTAAAGAGGTGTATTCTTTCTCTCTTCCAAATATCTTATCGAGAATCTCGTTTTGAGTTTCTATTCCTCTAAAAACGCCCTCAAATATTTGAACTTCTTCTGCTATTTCACACACCGCAGGTGTACCTCCAAAGAAAAATCTTGATTTTATGTGATTTCCTTCAATAGAACTTTTCAACTTATTGAATAATATTCTAGCAGTTTCTGGTTCAAGCCTGTAACTTAGGCCTACAATATCGGGTTTTTTTTCTATAATAATTTTTATGAGTTTGTCCATGTCAATGCAAACCCCAATAAAATCTGTGTCAATATTATTCTTATTCAACAAACTCTCAAAGTTCTTTATCCCTTGGACATGAATACAATTGCCTATAGTTGCGAGGATCGCCTTCATACTATCTCTCCAGCCATAAGCCTCTTTATAGTTTTTAAATCAAAATTCTTAATCCCCATATGGTCGACAGTTCGCCCTTCACTCCAAAAATCTCTTTCCTGTTGGCAGCATGCTATGTTGATAAGTGAATCAATGCATTTTGTTTCCACACCAAATTTTTTACCCATTGAAGACATTGGAACAAGGCTCATTGGGACATCTTCTAGGATGTATCTGTGGTGGATAGTAGAAGGTGCCATTATTCCCTTATACGCAGGGGTAGTCTGGACTGATTCGTAAAGATCTATACCAGTTGAGCCATAAGAGAAATAAAGCCAATCTTTCAAAGAAGGTACTCTTATCCCTACAGCTTCTGCAATCTTTATCCTTTCCTTGTCTACATTCTCTAGTACTTTAGCAACACCGGGTGAAATTCCCTCAAGATAGTATTCAAAATTACCGTGATTAGACTCAACCCATCCTGTATTTAGGAGCATCACACCAGGGTGAAACATAACTGCAACATTTCCTAAACTTGTGTGAAGAACATCTGATGTAGGCGTAAACTGTGGAAATGCCACCCTTAGTTTTTTAATTAATTCAGGATTTTTATACGACCTAACAGCTGAAACTGGGACTGATCTTTTTATATCAAANNTCAGCAAAAATAATATCTTCTCTTACTTTTCCCTGTTTTCTAAATATATTATATAGCTCTAAAGCTCCACCAGTCCTACCTGGGTTTAGAACAATAGTCTGGCCCGGTTTTACATATTTTACTAGTTTTTCTCCAATTTCTTTGTGGCCGTTAGCAGGTACGACTACCATTATTATATCTACACCTTCAATTGATTTCTGAAAATCTGTATCGATTTTATTCAATTCTCCAAAGCCTTCAATTTTACCTTCAACTTCAATGCCGCCTGCATTAGCTAATGCCTCCATCTTCTCTTTGTCTCTAGTCCATATATTAACCGAAAAGCCATAAACAGCAAGGTATCCTGCCATTGCAAGACCACCATTTCCAGCACCTATTACGCAAAAAGAGGGTTTATTTTCTGCTGCATGTTTTATTTTTTCCATTATTTCATCTCTCAATTTATCAACCATCAAAATACACCTCGAGAGGTATTTCTTATTTCTAAAAAATAGAATCCTTATTGATTTAGGAAGTTTGGATTTAAATAATTAATGGGACCGCCGAGATTTGAACTCAGGTTTCTGGCTCCCGAAGCCAAAAGGATGGGCCAAGCTACCCCACGGTCCCCTAACCTTATAAAAATCGGTATTATTAAAATATTTCGTTTATTCGAGTACTGAATGCATTTTTTTTAGGTCTTCTTCTTTTCTATTGGTCCTTTCCATTAGAGACCCAATTAGCCCCTCAAATAATAAAAATGTAGAAACTTCAAAAAGCGTACCTAAAGGAGCAAATGAAGGCACCTCATTATGAAATCCCTTCTGGACAAATCTTGTAGGGTCTGTTCTATGTTTGGCATCTATTATTATTGATTTAGTGGATTTTTTTGCTAATCTAGAATTTTTATTAGAGGTAATCCCGATTATGTTCCCTTTAATTGTCATAGCTATTTGTGATGCTAAGCATACACTTTTTGTTTCTCCCGAGTTAGATATTGCAATAAGTAAGTCTCCTTCTTCCATTGACGGAGTTATAGTTTCTCCAACAACATAAACTTTGAAACCTATCTGCATAAGTCTCATAGCAAAAGCTTTTCCCACAAGGCCACTTCTTCCAGCACCAACAATAAATATTTTATTTGCTTTCAAAATCTCAGATATTACTTCTTCTACGGTATTCTCATCAATCTCTTCCATAACAGAACTTATTTCAGATATTATGTTCCTTACAGAGGATTTTACATTCATTATTTTTCACCCATTGCTTTTACAAGACCATAAAATGTTGGAGCAACAGCCTCTACCCTTGATTTAAATTCAGGATGGAATTGAGTTCCAAGGAAGAAAGGATGGTTTTTTATTTCCAGAACTTCCATAAGGCCACTTGGAGATTTTCCTGAAAATACAAGGTGCTTATCTTTTAGAAGTGCATCTATGTAATCCCTGTTGACTTCATATCTGTGTCTATGTCTTTCGTAAATCTTATCGGATTTATACAATGAATAGATCATAGAGTTCTTATCAAGAAGAATTTCTGAAGCTCCAAGCCTCATAGTCCCACCTTTAGATGAAATTTTCTTTTGTTCAGGTAGTAAATCAATGACAGGATGTTCCGTATCACAGACTTCAGTCGTATTGGCATTTTTAAGGCCACAGACATTTCTAGCGTATTCTATAACAGCGAGCTGGAAACCAAGACAAATGCCTAAATAAGGGATATTATTTTCTCTAGCATATTTTATTACATTTATTTTTCCCTCTACGCCTCTTGATCCAAACCCCCCTGGTACTAAAACACCATCAAATTTGTCGAGTTCATCTGATATTTTTTTATTTTCAAACTCTTCAGCCTCTATCCAGGATATATTTGTCTTATAACAAGTTTTAAATGAAGCGTGCTTAAGTGCCTGAGAAATACTGAGGTAAGAATCATGTAGATCGGCATACTTACCTACAATGGCAAGATTGACATCTTTTTTATAATCCTTACAAAGAATTGATTTCCACAATGTAAGATTTGGCTTCCCATCCATTTTAAATTGATCTAAAATTTTCTGCCCTATCTTTTCTTCATTAAAAATAAGGGGTATATAATGAATATCTTCTACATCAGGAGCGCTGATAACATGATCAACTCTCACATTTGTAAAAAGTGCAATTTTTTCTTTTGATTTTTCGTTTAACTTTTCAACACTTCTACAAACAATTATATGTGGGCTAATTCCAACTTCCCTTAATGCTTTTACCGAGTGCTGAGTGGGTTTTGTCTTTGGCTCCCCGACAACACTTAGGTTAGGTACAAGTGTAACGTGAATAAATACAACATCTTCTTCAATAGAGAGCTGTCTTAAAGCCTCAAGGAAGGGCATACTCTCAATATCTCCGACTGTTCCTCCAACTTCAATAACAGTTACATCATGACCTTTTGCAACATTCCTTATTTCAGCTTTTATTTCGTCAGTGATGTGGGGGATAATCTGAACTGTTTTGCCAAGATAGTCACCCTTTCTTTCCTTTTCAATGACTTTAAGATATACTTTTCCTGTCGTAATATTATGTGCTTTAGTCAGATGTATATTAAGAAATCTTTCGTAATTTCCAAGATCTAGGTCTACCTCTCCTCCATCATCCAAAACAAAAACTTCTCCGTGCTCAAAAGGAGACATAGTTCCCGCATCAACATTAACATATGGATCTATTTTAACAACGGTAACTTTGTGTCCCATTGATTGAATTATTTTAGATATAGAGGCGGTAGTCACACCCTTTCCCAGACCAGAAATAACTCCTCCGGTAACTACCACATATCTCATAGAAAGAGTTTAAATTTATTCCTTATATAGGTTTTTGTAATTGGCATAAGAGGCAATAATTTTAATATTTATAAAATAAAAAATAAAATTATAAAGCTGGTGCATTCATAGCAACAAGAGATAATTCTCCATCGGTCATATTCTTTAGTTTATGTTTTCTACCCATTGGAAATATTACCATGTCACCGGGACCGAGATCTGCATAGTTATCTTCACTATCCATCCAGACTCTTACTTTTCCCTTTATGACATAATAGGCTTGATCTGCACTTGCATGATCATGCCAGTCTGCCCATCCGCCCTTCTTAAAATCTGATCTCAGGACAGACATAGTTCCTGTTGGCTCACCTTTCTTAAAATACCAACGAGAATCACAGTCAAAATGTAGATTTGGGGTAAATATTGTTGTATCCTTCTCATATTTTACTATCATTCCCATTTTTTTCCCTCCTTTACGGAACAATGGTAGTTCCTGTTATTCCTTTTAGAGCATCTTCGGCCTTGTTAAGGGAAGTAATAACAGCTTTCTTTCCCTTAGCTTCTTCTATGAATCTTATACATGCCAAGACTTTTGGCCCCATACTACCTGCAAGGAAGTGGCCTTCTTTCATATACTTTTTAGCTTCTGCAACGGTCATTTTGTTAACTGGTTTTTGATTAGGCTTTCCATAATTCAAATAGGCGACTTCAACATCTGTAAGTACTAAAAAGATATCCGCTTCAACTGCCTCTGCAAGTCTTTCTCCGGCCTTATCTTTATCGATTACACCATCAATCCCCATTAAAATGCCATTTTTGTCCTCTACAACAGGTACCCCACCACCACCCGATGCAATAACAATAACGTTACTATCAACAAGTTTTTTGATTGCCGCAGCTTCTGCAGGTCTTACGGGGTCTGGAGAAGGAACGACTCTTCTATATGGTTTATCTCCGGTAGGTTTTACTTTTTTTATTACGTGCCCTTTCATCTTCTTATCAATATGTTCTTGGCCGGGTTTTGGGTCAATT
>DUKX01000156.1 GCA_013329085.1 Methanofastidiosum sp.
TATGAGTTAGCACCAGCCGATAGCTTAACTCGAGATGATGAACAGATGTTCAGATAATCAACAACAATCAAGTCTGGAACAAATTTCTTCTTTGATTTCAGATCTTGAAGCAGAGCTTTGAAATGCCCAGCATGAGCACCCGATGTTGGATACTCCTTAATGATCAACTGACCTTTAGTCTTATTGATAAGCCGAGTCATTTTACTTGAGAATTGTTCTTTGTCCAGATTTCTAATACTGGAAAGGTTAACATCAAGTAGATTAGCATCAATACGCTCGGCAATACGCTCTTCTGCCATTTCCATGGTTATGTATAGCACATTTTTACCGAGTAATAGGGTAGACGCTGCGATATGACACATCAACATCGATTTACCAACCTTTGGTCCAGCCATAATCACATTTAGAGTTTTTCTGGATAAACCGCCATTTGTAATTTTATTGAATAGATCAAGATCAAATGGTAGTTTTTCATCAACTTTGTGATAAAAGTCATATCGAGATTCATAATCGGCGAAGTAATCATGACCGATTGAGCTGTCAAATGATACAGACAGTGCCTCACTTAGCATACTTGGAATAGCATCTTCTGATCGGGCTTTGTCATTACCTTCAACAATCTCATATGNNCAAGAATGGCTAGAGTAACCGCGCGTTTCTTGCAAAAGCCTTCTGTCTCCTTGACTAACCAATCTTGATCATTGGAAACAAAGTCTAGTTCATTAATGAACTGCTCAACCGTTGAAAAGACTTGTTGATTCTTAAGCTCTTGACGCTTAGACAGTTCAACTGTTAGAATGTCGTGAGATGGCGGATGATTATACCGATTGAAAAAGTTAACCAGAGTATCGGCAACAATACCCTGAGTTTTATCGATAAAATATTCAGGCTTGATGAACGGAATTACTTTTCTTGCATACTGCTCACTGTGCAATAAATTAGATAGGATAGTTTTTTCGATCGATCCACTCATTCATCCTCCTCAACGATATTCACATTATCATCTGGCCACATTTCATCAAGATGCTTGATGGTCTCTTGATCTACCATAGCAATTTCATTCTGAATAGAATCAGTGATCAATTCTAACAAAAACTGGCCAACCTCTTCATCAAAACCTTCCTTATCGAAATTGGGTTGGCTGGCAATGTATAGATTATAATCATACTCAAGTCTGCCATCATCTGTTAGTCCAATCGAGTTGATCCTGAAAGGGACCCCCGTGAAGGGGCCCTCAGTAAAAGACATGATTTCAAATCCGTCTTCGTTTTCACGAAGTGAATCATGCAATTTATAAGGGCGAACCATGGTCAATCCCCTTCAGCTAGGTCATCAAAATCGGCAAGGCTGGTATCAATCTTATCCAGTTCGGTGTCGATAACATCCTCTGATACCATAGTTTTATTAGATACTTTATAACGAGTTCGGATATACTGTTGAAATTTTGGATTGGTAAGAATCGGCAACCAAAACTCTTTACAGTCGGTGTCTTTAAGTCTCCAATTTTTAGGTTCAATTTCGCCCGTATCGATATCAACTTTGGCATACCATCCATTTTTAGGCTTCACGACGAATCCACCCTCAAGCGCAATATCCATAAGTCCAGACCACTTACTGATACCACCTTCAAACATCACACTGATAGGAATTTTCGATTTTTCTTTTACATATCGCGATTTCTCAACGTTGATGATAAAGTTCCATCCAACGATTTCGGTACCCTCTTTTTCTTGCTGACGGCCAAGAATGTAAATGTTATCAGCCGACAGATAGATNNCCCTGGCCGCCGCTAACGATAGCCTTTGGATACATTGAGTTATGAGCAATGATATTATTTGCCAATTTAAAGCAATGATCTTGTTTAACAGTAATGTCATAAAGATCAAATTCTTCTACCTGCTCAATTCTAATCACTTTTTTCATTGTCTCTCCTTACAATTATCAAAATGCCATCTTTTAAATGCTGATGGTTTACTATTACCCGATGATTTAGCACAATGTGGACAATAAATGGGGTCATAGTCCTGTCTTGGTGGTTCAGCTGGGACACAATCATCTCTCGTTTTAAACATCTCCTCAGCGAAGGTTTCATCTATATTGAGCGCAAGAAAATCACTTTTGGTCATCTCAACACCCATCCAGACAACAATTTTTGCATTGGGATTATTGATTCCAAGCCGTTCAACTTTCATATCTTCATTAAACTGTTGTCGTTTTTCAGATGTTTTGAATGATTCGCTAACTCTTTCACCCCTAAGTTTTTTAGCTTCTTCCGACATAGCCAATCTCCCTTCGGAAATTTTCTGGCCGAATTCTATTTTTTCATTTTCTGTCATATTAGCATGCCATTCTGTAACAATCTGACTCTGAGATTTTACATATTCTTTATACCGCTCACATTCTTTATCTTCATAGAATAATACTGCTTTTTCTCTAGCTTTTATTAAATTTGTTAAAATAACCTCTTTCTGATTATCGGAAAGAGGTTCATAGTACTGATAATGTTGCTCAGAAATACTTTTTTTCTCTGATTCAGTAAGAGACCCCCATCTGCTTTTCAAAGCAAAAGAAATGTGACTGGATACAATTTCTTTAGATTCTTCCGAATGTGCCCAATGGTTTCCGTTATTCACTAAGCTATTTCTACGCCGATTATAGATATCTTGTTTAGTTTGTTCATCGATGATATCCCAGAATATAACAAAATTGCAAATGTTTACACCATTATCATATCCAATCTCATGTATTACATTCGCAAATTCGTCGTTTTCTACAACATTGTAAAAATTGCTATAGAATACACAGACTTTAACAAAATCATCATAATCATGTGTCTCATATAATAATTCTGTATTAAAATCAATACCATGCTTATTAAGATGTGCTTTCCATCTAGTTCCACTACCCGTATACTGTCTCCATTTTTCTCTGACCGTTATACACAGATATCGTAATCCTGTAATATTATGCTGCTTTATCATCAATTTGTACGTTTTCATAGATGTGTCCCATTTAGTTATGAATCACATCTATTTATACAAGTAAGTATGATTTATAAAATCATTTTAATATAGTGCCCTCAATAAATTCTCCAGCTGATATCCATTCATCATTTAGAGATAAAAACTTATGATTGTCTGTACACATCACGCTGCTTCCATCATCAAAATGAATCTTAAGGAATTTTTTACCATCTTTTTTCAGCTCTTCAGGTTTATATGTATATTCAACTTCTTGTATACCAGAATGAGTTAATACTTTATCACCAATAATAATCTCCTTGATTGGGATAATACCACGAAGTGTTTGCATCAAAGTGTCGCCAGCAAGACAACC
>DUKX01000114.1 GCA_013329085.1 Methanofastidiosum sp.
AAGATTGATTGCTTCATCAATAAGTTTCTTTTCTTTTGTGTGTGAATTCAAAATTTTAATCAATCTGCCCCTTTTTGTTTTGTCTAGAGATAATAATGAATAAATGACTGCTAGGCTTCTCTTACCTTCACTTATGTCGTTGCCGTAAGATTTTCCAAAGGCTTCTCTCTCTTTTTCAGTTGTTGTTAAATCTAATAGGTCATCTTGGATCTGAAATGCTATACCAATACTCTCGGCAAATCTCCCAAATTTAGTTTCTATTATTTCGTCTTTTTCTGAAAGAGCTACTGCCATTCTTGCAGCCATTCTGGCCAGAGTTCCAGTCTTAAAAGCCGTCATTTGTAGATATTCGTTAACACTAGGCTCTTTTTTTAGAATGCCCTTGTGCCATGTTATGTCTAAAGCCTGACCATAGTGAAGATTCCTCATTTCTTCTAGGTAGATTGAGTATACTTTATAGAGTGTTTCAATATCTATTTTATCTTTATGATCATCCACTACCTGTAGTGGCAAAAAATACATTGCATTTCCACAATTTATAGCTATATCTTCCCCATAAACTTTGTGTAGGGCTGGCTTTCCCCTTCTTAGTTCTGCACTATCTTCAATATCATCAATGACAATGGTACCATTGTGCGCAATTTCNNGGTATTACTAAAAAATCACTTATCTTTTGCATGTCTGCGCCAAGGGCATCAGATATCAAAAGAAAAAGAACTGGTCGCCATCTTTTTCCACCGTATCCAAGAAAGTTCCAGAGCGGTTTTGATATGCCATAATTTAAAGCTTTAAAATCAACTTCATACCTTGATTTTGATTTGAAGTTCTTACTGTTCATATTTTTTGGAATATATTTTTCTATTGTATTCTCAATAAAGTTCTTCTTGCTTTCAATAAATTTGATAATATCAACATCAGACATGAAAAAAATAATCGCATATGTTTTATATCTTTAATGTAGGTTACCTAAAATTTTGAGGAAGTAAGGATATTTTTATATTTGGAGTAATTAAAATCTAATTAGGAAGTGATTAATTTGAAAGAATTATTAAAGAAACTATCCGAGGCACCGGGAGTTTCAGGCCATGAAAACACAATAAAGCAAATAATTATTGGTGAAATAAAAAATGTTGTTGACGACATAAAAGAAGATTCTATGGGAAATTTAATTACAACAAAAAAGGGCCTGGGTAAATTTAAAGTTATGATCGCAGCACATATGGACGAAATAGGGTTCATGGTAAAATATATTGACGATAAGGGCTTTATCTCCTTTGAGACAATAGGTGGATTTGATCCGAGAAGCCTTGGGTCACAGCGAGTAAAAATTCATTCTTCAAAAAAAGATATTACTGGAGTAATAGGGCTTAAACCACCCCATATCACGCCGCAAGAAGAAAAAGATAAGGCATTAAAGCTAGAAGACCTAAGGATAGACGTTGGACTAGGTACAAAAGAAGAAGTCGAACTACTTGGAATTAAACCTGGAGATCCTATCACCCGAGATATTTCATTTTCAGAGCTTGGGAAAGAAAATATCGTAAGCTGTAAATCTTTTGACAATAGGGCGGGATGCGCAGTACTAATTGAAATTCTTAAAAAAATAAAAAAACAGGATTATACTTTGTACGGAGTTTTTACCACGCAGGAGGAAGTTGGTCTAAGAGGGGCTAAAACTGCAGCTTATGGGATTGATATAGATTTTGCAATTATAATTGATTCGACTGCAGGAGGGCCATTGCCAAAAACTGAAGCAGATAAAGTCACTATAAGTCTTGGGAAGGGCCCATCCATCGATCTTATGGATCGGGGATTTATCTTAAGTGAAAAGGTAAAGGAAATATTGCTGAAAGCTGCAAAGGAATCCGAAATACCCTACCAGACCCATATCTCAAGCGGGAGTACCGACGGGGCAGCTGTTCATATAACAAAGGAAGGTATACCAACTGCAGTTATTTCAATCCCCTCAAAATATATCCATTCTACCGTAGAAATAGTGGATTTAAACGACCTTGACAGTACGTTGAAACTAACAATGAAATCTTTAGAAATAGCAAAAAATATTTTATAAATATTTATTTTCCTTTTGAGAACAGATATACAGATATCGTAGTTGTAAAAACACATACTAAAGAAAGGACCATTAAATCAAAAACTGGGCCTCTTTCAGTAACTCCAGTCATAACCCACCTCATAATATCTACGCCATAAGAAAGTGGATTAATATTTACCACGACAGATAGCCAAGATGGAAGGTTGGTAATTGGAAAAATTGCACCGCTTAAAAGGAACATAGGCATAATTATGAAGTTTATTATTAGATTAAATCCTTCAAATGATTCCATTCTGGCAGCAATTATTATTCCAATCCCCGAAATAGTGAAAGAGATAAAAAACATCAGCGGGACAACCATAAGAAATTTTGTCAAGGTAATATTGATGCCAATTAAGGGTGAAAATATTAGAATTATTAATCCCTGTATTGTACTTCTTGAAGCACCACCGACTGCTTTTCCAAGTGCTATGGACGTCCTGCTTATTGGAGCAACTAACATTTCTTTAAGAAATCCAAACTCCCGATCCCATATTATTGATATGGCAGAAAACATTGAAGAGAATAAGAGGGTCATTACAAGAATTCCTGGAAACATAAATTGGATATACTGTAAGTCACCAACTTTACCAAAAGTTGCACCAAACCCCGTTCCTAATAGCAATAACCAGATTAATGGCTGAGCGATAGAAGATAACAGTCTAGATCTATCTCTAACAAATTTCTTAAGTTCTCTAAGCCATATTATATATACTGCATTTAACATCATTTTTACCTACCTCTTGTCATTTCTCGCATTTTCCCTACCGCGCCCATAGTTTCTTCTCTAATTTCTCTTCCTGTTAGTTTAATAAAAACATCGTTTAGAGTAGGTTTTCTAACACTGACAGAAGTAATCTCATAATTTCTTAAAGCTCTGAAAAGCTTAGGCACAAAATTTTCTCCGTTGTCGGCATAGATATATATCGAATCATCCTTAACATATGGGTTGAGAGAAAANNTAGCTTTTTCATTATCTGAAGTTTTAAGTGTAATTAGATCTCCTTTTAGAGCTTTTTTTAGATTTTCAGGAGTATCCAAAGCAATTATCTTGCCGTGATCTATAATGGCAATTCTATTGCAATTCTCAGCTTCTTCCATGTAATGAGTAGTCAAAAAAATAGTTATCCCCTTTTTTTCTTGCAGTTCTATAATATGTTCCCAAATTCTATTTCTAGTTTGAGGGTCAAGTCCTATTGTAGGTTCATCGAGGAATAGAACTTTAGGGTGATGCAAAAGACCCCTTGCTATTTCAAGCCTTCTTTTCATGCCCCCTGAATAATTCTTTGTAAGTTCATCTTTCTTATCGTAAAGGTCAACCATTTCAAGCAAGTATTTTATCCTTTCTTCCCTGATCTGTTTTGGAATATTATATGCCATTCCATGAAATCTTAGATTTTCCTCTCCTGTGAGATCCCCATCTAAAGAGGGGTCTTGGAAAACTATCCCTATAGAATTTCTGACATTATCTCTCTCATTTGTAACATCATATCCAGAAATGCTTGCAACTCCGCTCGTTGGCTGGAGTAAAGTACAAAGGATGTTAATAGTGGTGGTTTTCCCAGCACCGTTAGGGCCTAAAAATCCAAAAACCTCCCCTTCGATTACTTCAAATGAGATATTATCCACGGCCGATTTTTCGCCGTATTTTTTTGTTAAGTTTTTTATTTCGATAATATTCATTTCATTGCACCTTTAGCAAGATCCTCCAACACTTCACGGGGATTTTTTGCTTTAGTAACGCCCGAAGCGAGAAGAACTCCCTCGGCCCCTAATTCAATAGCTTTTTTTACATCTTTTCCATTTTTTACACCGGCCCCACATAGGACTTTCACATCAGGGGCAATATCCCTAATAGTTTTAACAGTGTTTTTGACAATGCCCGGGTCTGCATCAGTGACAGATATATCTCCACCGATTAATTCTGGAGGCTCAACTGCAATAAAAGTAGGATTAAACATCGCGACTGCCTTGCTTACAGAAATAGTATTGGTACAAACTACAGATATAAGTCCTAATTCTCTGCACCTATTTATAATTGAATCAATATCTGCTATTTTCAGTCTATTCTCAGAATGATTGATAAGAGTTCCAACAGCTTTAGCGGCTTTAATACCTTCAAGAGTTGTTTTTCCAGTTCCACTCCCTGGCTTGATATTGTCCACGTGCTGTGAAAATATGGGTATAGAAACTTTTTCAGAGATGTAAGACAAATCAATAATTTGTGGGGCAATAGAAATGTTCACACCTGTTTTACTAGAAACATCCTCGCATATCTTTGCGAGTTCAAGACCTCTAGCCCCAGATATTTCATTGTAAATCTTAAAGTTAACAAGAATTATTGGTGTTTTCATTTTATCACAATCAATAAAACTAATAGTTCATTTTTATTCTTTTGCATGGATGCCCTATACAAAAAAATAACTTAAAATAACAACTACTAAAAGGCTCGGTAGCATATTTACTACTTTAAATTTCTTAATCTCAGCAATATTCATTCCAAGGCCTAAAAGCAGTATTCCACCGACTGCACTTAGTTCAACGATAAGAGCATCACTTAGGTAATTGCTCACATAACTGGCAAATAAGGTAAGGCCTCCTTGGTAAAGCAAAAGCGGAATAGCTGAAAGCATAACTCCAATTCCTAGAGCAGAAGATAAGGCAATGGATGCGACTCCATCTAATACAGACTTTGCAAACAATAAGTTCGGAGAATTACCAAGGCCTTCTTCTATGGATCCAAGTATAGCCATTGGACCGATGCAATATATCAATGTAGCTGTAACAAATCCCTCGGAGAACTTATCACTTGAATTCTTAAGCGTATTTTTTAATTTATCACTTAATCTCTCTAAATAGTTTTCAATGCCAATAATTTCACCAATTACGGAGCCAATGATTAAGCTAAATGCAACAATTAAAAAATTATTTGTCTTTATGGCCATAGTAATTCCTAATGTAATTGTAAATAAGCCTATAACTTGGAAGATAATCTTATTTACCCTTTCAGGGAACCGTGATTTAATCAAAATACCCAGTATACTTCCTAGAATAATTGCGATGACATTAACTATGGTCCCTAGCATGAAAAATTGATTGAAAAATTACTTAAAAATCTATCTAAATTATTTTTACATTCATCATTTGAATAAAATTAATCGATAAAAAGAATTTATTCATCTTAAAAATATGAATTACAGATATTAATTTTATCGTTGCCGAAAAGTTTAAATATATCTCTCTTTCTCGTAATCAAAGCCTGAATAGAAGCAAACATTTATATAAAAAAACGACATAATTAATTATTGCTTTAAATTTTTCAATTGAAGGGATATCATGGAATTAGACCAGAGACTACTATTTGATTTTCTTGAAGAGTTATTGGGTGAAGAGGGCGTGGAAGTTGCAAATATAATTTATGAGAAAGAAGCAACTGACGAGGAAATATCAAAAATCACCCATTTAAGAATAAATAATGTAAGAAGGGCGCTGTATAAGCTATATGACAATAGGCTAGCCACTTACAGAAGGATAAAAGATAAAGAAACAGGATGGTACATTTATTATTGGAAGATGGATCTTTCAAAGGCACCAGATGTAATAGACAAAAGAGAGAAGGACTATGCAGAGCATCTTCAAGAATTATTAGAATATGAAAAAGATAATATGTTTTTTGCTTGCAAGAATAACTGTTCCAAGGTTCCGTTTGACGTTGCAGAGCAACTTAATTTTAAATGTAATATCTGTGGAGAAAAATTAGATTTCTTTGATAACTCTGAAATGATAAAAGAACTTGAAGAAGCGTTGGGTAAATTCAAAAAAATTGAAGACAGTTAACGATCATCATGATATCCAAAGATGAAGCAATATTATTATTACGAGCCGAAGGCTGTTCTGAGAAGGTAATAAAACATTGCATTAATGTTTCTAGGTATGCTAGGGAGATAGCACAAAAAGCTTCAAAAGATTTTGAACTTGATTTAGACCTAGCTGAAATTGGGGAACTTTTACATGACATCGGTAGATCAAAGACTAATGGGATCCACCATGGAGTTGTAGGAGCAGATATCCTAAGAAATAGAGACGTAGATGAAAAAATTGCATTAATATGCGAGAGGCATATTGGTTCAGGGGTAGATAAAAAGGACGCCAAAACCTTTGGATTGCCCCCTCGGAATTATATACCCGAAACAATAGAAGAGAAAATAGTATGTCATGCAGATAACTTTTTTATTAATGGTGAAAAGATAACATTTGAAAAAGTATTCGAAAGATTCAAATTAGAATTGGGTGAGGGCCATTCTTCTCTTCAAAGATTATTGTCACTTCAAAATTATCTTAAAAAATATCTTTAATTAAAAGTTAAATATAACTTCAAGATATATTAAACCTTATCATAATCCTTATATAGTTTCTTAAGACCTATCTATTGGAGGCGATATACATGGAAAGAGAATTAATCTATGGTATCGTAGCAATTATCCTGGCACTAGGATTGGTGACTGTTGCAGTATTAAAGCCCGCATCACAAGGGCAATATGACCAGTTGCAAGTAACTGGGACTGCATTAATAAAAGAAGCACCAGATCAAGCTACAATATATGTGTATATTGAAACAAGAAACGATACAGCTTTGCTATCGCAGCAAGAAGCTTCAAGAATATTAGCCCAAGTAATTCAGGCTTTGGAGAAGGAAGGTATAACTTCTGACAAAATTCAGACAGATACGTTTAGCATATATCCTGAATATTATTACCCCCCAGACAAAGAACCTACATTGTTAGGTTATAGAGCCGTTTACGGTTTAAAAGTAATAACTACAGACATTACTAAAGTTGGAAACGTAGTAGACGCATCTATTAAAGCTGGAGCTAATAGAATAAACAACATAGAATTTGGCTTAAGCGATGCAAAAATGGAAGAAGTCAAAGTAAGAATTATTAAAGATGCAGTAAAAGTAGCTCAAGTTAAAGCAAACGCCATGGCAGAAGCGGGTAACTTTAAACTTGGAAAGATTTCTTACATGAGCGAATCTTCATACAACGTAGTCCCATATAATAGAGTCTTTTCAGCAGTTAAGGAATCAGCTACAGCCGTGCCACCAGAAGATGTAGAGATAAGTGCTACAGTTTCAATAACCTATAAAATTTAATTTTTAATTTTATTTAATATTTTTTATTGATCCTTTTTTTAGTAAAAGCTTTTATATTAATTCTGAGTAATAAATTCGGTGGGATTATGGACGAACTGGATAAAAAGATAATATCAGAACTCAATAAAGATTCACGTCTTTCTTTTAGAGAATTATCAAAAAATCTCAACATTGCAGTAGGAACAATTTCACACAGGATAAAAAAGATGGAAGAAGATGGAATTATTAAAGGTTATATCCCAGTCGTTGAACCATCAAAGGCCGGCTATGACTTTATTGCAGTTATTAATGTCACAATAAAGAGGGGCAAACTACAGGATGTTGCTTCCCTTCTTGATAAATTCAATAACATAGTTTCTATTTACAATGTAACGGGAAATTATGATGCTGTTATTATCGCTAGATTCAAAAATAGGGGCCAACTTAATAATTTTGTAAAAGAACTCCAAACTTTTGATAATGTAGATAAAACAAATACTTCACTTGTATTAAACACGATAAAAGAAGATATCCGTGTAAAATTCGATTAAAATGATATCATGAATAGACCAGGGATAACAACTTTTGTTTCTTTGCCGGATATTTTTACAGTCACGAACGGAACTTTGGGTTTTTTGGCTATATATTTTATACTTATCGGGAATATATTGCTTGCTTCCAGGATTGTTTTTTTGTGCATCTTTTTTGATAGTTTTGATGGATTCTTAGCTAGGAGAAATAATAATTGTGCTGAGTTTGGTAGAACTCTTGATTCATTGTCAGATATAATCTCATTTGGTATTGTACCGTCTTTTATTTTCATTAGCTATGGAAATAATCATCTGTTGGGCCTATTAATAGGGGCAATCTATGTTATATCTGGATTATTAAGACTTTCAAGATTCAATGCATTAAATTCTCAAGAATATTTTGGCCTTCCCATTACTCTCGGGGCAATCTTTGCTACTTTGTTATTTCTAGCAGAAATCCCTTTTTACTTATACTCTATGCTATTAATCGCGACATCTGCTCTCTTTATCTCAAATTTTAAAATTACAAGGCCATCAAATAACGGAAAATCTTTAGTGATATTCAGCACGATCTTTGTCTTTATTTCCTTAATCCCATATCCGCCTATTAAAATAGTATCAAGATTTTTACTAATTTTATTGCCTTCTGTCTTCTTACTTTATTTATTCAAAGCTCATCGATCTTAAATCTTAAAATAGCTCCGATTCCCCCGATACCCTCTAACTTTTTTCCTGCGTCATGTTCACTTGAAATAACATGTATTATCGCTCGTTGTTCTCTGGATTTTTCAGTTATTTCTTCAAATTCAGTTTTTCTAAGAAATTGGTCAACTATGAGAAGTTCATTCACTGCCCCATATTCTAAGGCCTTTTCAATGGCTTTGATTCCATAAACGCCTTCATTTTTTATTATTCCTTCAAATAATCTTTCAACTGCGCTAGTTTCAAGGGATATCCTAAGGTCTTTTTGGGCCTTTTCTAGTATGCCTCTTTTGACGC
>DUKX01000154.1:0-974 GCA_013329085.1 Methanofastidiosum sp.
TAATAGAAGAAATTCTAGCAGATGATTCAGTATCAGAACTAGAATCTTTACTTAGACTTATAAAAGCATATATTGAGAACAGTTATGCAAAATTAGAAGTAGTTCAGTTTATGAAACAAACCTGGCCAGAGGAGTTTGATGCATTGTTTTCTTCGATAGATGATGACGATGATGCTCACGAAATGTTAAAAAATGTAATATTTGATTTTAACAATTTCTTAAAACAGGATTTATCTGTATTTACTCAAGAGAGTGATAAAGTTGCCGAATATATCCAAGAAGCAGCCGAGATTAATCAGATTATTGCTAAAGGTATCGAACCTGTCAATATAATGGATAATTATTCGGCAGGTTGGTTATCACCTAAAGGTGTCTATTATGCGCTTAATGGAGATATTGCACAAATGTTACACAATCAAATAGCTCAAGCTCTTTATGATGAGGGTTTGATACCACAGACTGAAGACAATGAAGGTAACCCAGATAATTGGTTATTAGGAGAAGGTTGGGTAAAAGTTCATGGTGATATGATATTATTTGAGGGAAATCTTAATGAAGTAAGTGGTCGTGGTCTCAATCGATACATGACAAATAAACAGATTGATATATTAACCGAATATTGTAGACGCCACCACAGAGGAATTATTCGCTGTACATTTCAGCCGCTTAGCGCTTTACAGTTTCAAAGAATTGCAAGAGTTGGCAAGAAGGAATTTTACAGAAAATATTTTATGGGAGAGTTGGCAGATTAACAGCATGTAATTTTTTCCTTTCGTCTATTCTTAATATTTTTGCAGTATAATCTAACAAAACTTTTCAACTATGAATAACATTCAATTGCATAATGGCCAAATCTTTGATTTAGACCGTGACCTGTCAGAGTACTCATTTGACCAAATACGCGAATATGCTGGCATCTTGAGTAT
The DNA here is from genome assembly GCA_013329085.1 of Methanofastidiosum sp. Lineage (GTDB taxonomy): Archaea > Methanobacteriota_B > Thermococci > Methanofastidiosales > Methanofastidiosaceae > Methanofastidiosum > Methanofastidiosum sp9950u. The sequence goes on from DUKX01000154.1 coordinate 927, forward strand.
TGAACACAACAATGTCAAGAATTTCAAAGCTACTTTTGAAAATCAAAT
>DUKX01000154.1:991-6404 GCA_013329085.1 Methanofastidiosum sp.
TCGTCTTCGTTCACAGGCTACAAAGAAAGAAGTTGTGGAGGACATTATAAAAGTAGCGATTCAAAGATTCGGTTATCCGTATTTGCGTAATGAGGACACTGTATATGATAAAGAGTATTTCCCGAAAGCTAAAATATTACCAAATGGTAATCCATACATAATGGTTAAGTTGCCACCAGCGAATATCGAATGGAATAAAAAAACATTCAATTGGGCTATGCAAGTGAATGCTGCATTTTACTCAACATATATTGAATGGGGAACAGAAGAAACCGGTTTTAAATCAGGTTATTTGCACATTCGCATAACACATGGTGCGATTTGCCGACATAAAAATAATATGCAAACCGGGTAATACCAAGTAGATCAGTTATAGGGCGAAATCCCACTTAGATTAAAGAGTTGATGGGTTGTTACCTTTCAACTCTTTTTTAGTATAATAATAATATACTCTGTAAAAAACAATTACTAATGGACTCTAATATCCCACATAATTCAAATAGCAAATCATACCATGATCTTCTAGTTGAACTGATTACTCTAAAACAAAAGGACTATGATCAGTTTATGGAACGACTGTATGAAACCTTGTCAGGAGAGTATAAGGATGTAATTAATAGTGCTGATCCAGTTGATGAAAAACGCAAGGCATTATCTACTATGATCGCGTTTTTTCAGGCTAAAGAAGAGTACGAGAAGTGTGCTCAATTAAAGAAAATGATTGATTCATTAACATAAAACAAAAATCATGATAACTATTTGGTCTCAATCCTGTACTGATCAATTTATTTCAACTGGATCAGTTATGCTTATATTGGCATTATTAATAATTGGGATTACGTATCTAGTATCGCGAAGGAATAAGTAAATGCCAAGTCCATTAAGAAAGAGCAAGAAAGTTTGGATACTTACCAAGCGAGAAGGAGAAATTGAAACTGTTGTATGTGTAACGCCAACGTTTAGAACCGCGTATAAACTTGCATTGTTTGAACTTAAGATTGCTAAACCCTGCTTAACTGAATTACAAGCTAGGCGCCTGTATCATAAACTAGGTAAGTGTTTGATATGGAATACATTAGAATTTGAATCATTCGAGGAAGCATTATGGTCACCAATTGGACGGCTTGCAAAGTTACAACAGGTACCAGTAAAAAGAGCATAGTATAAATAATACAGTTATGTCAGTAATTACCCTTACTATTCAAGTTCACGAACGTGGATCAATTCGAGAGTTTCAGATTTATGATCCAATATCACGATATATTGGTTGTGAATTCAAAACAGATGATACTGATCTAACTCTTTATTTTGATGGGTTTCGCTCGATACCCATTACATTTTCATCAGTTAATGATAGAGGAATATTTCTAATTGTTTTAACTGCTGGTCTAGATGGTCTTGTTGATTTTACATTAACTAACCTTGGCCCAGTTGCTACAACAACGACAACAACTGTTGCCCCATAAGTTTCTCTAGAATTTTTTCCTCTCACAGATTTATTGTATTTTTACTACGTTATCTTGCTGAAGGCAAGTTCTAACGGGCCGAACCTTTAGGATTTTGGGAGAGTATACTCCGACTTAGACATATTTTTGAGTAAGCATTTTATTTTAAAATATTTCATTCTGGTTTTTTCCTTTCAGCTATTCGTGATATTTTTACTACATCAATCAATTAAACCTCAATCATATGCAAAAAGTTGTAGTCTTCAGGTTTGGTCCGCCAATACCGATCCCACCAATTACAGATGCTCTTATTCCGCATTTTGCAAGCGGTAAACCTATGGCTATCCCAGTGCCTGGTGGAGTGATGTCGGTGTTCAACACCAATTCAACAATTGATGAGATCGCCACTTCGATTAAAGGAACTGAGTTGCCGATTGTATTCTTTGTATTTGCGTACAGTCGAACCTCTACTGTGTTGCCTACTGAACTTGCTGACGCTATTGCTGACGCACTTGGTGATGAGGTAGCTGAAGCACCAACTGTAATGCCAAATGCACCAACTGCTACAGTAGGTACATACGATCAAATCCTCGACAAAATCAATGCTACCGGTATGAGTTCATTAACCGAAGCTGAACTAGCAGTGCTGAAGGCAGGGCTTTAATAGCCCTGCCGATTCGGCAGAAAGGAAACATATGGATGATTTGATATTTGAACCTCTTGTCAGATTTATGTCAAAAGGCAATGAGATACAAAGGTGCACTACTATGTATAAGAATATTGGAATTTGTTGGGAAACGTTTTTCCCGCACAATATTTTTAAAGACCCAATCGATCGATTTACTGTAGATTTAGTATTACCGATTGGTACTACTCTACATGAATCAGGTTACATGAATCCAAACTATTATACAGATGAAGGATTTGGTATGCCTGAATTTAAGACGCTTGATAACGCTATTGAATTTATTGACTCATATTGCAATCTTTTGATTACTCCCTAGTACCGATTTTTTCCTGTCAAGTATATTTGCTATATTAGCAATACAAACTTAATTAAACAAATATGGAACTCAACGTAGTAACCCCATTTAAGGGTACACATTTTAATTCGCACAAGAACCATAATCCTGATTGCGATATCCTCGAAGGCTTCCTTGATGATGACTCCTTAATAACATATGGAATTTATATCAAAGGACCAAGAAAGGGTCAAGAGTTTTGCGAATATTATAGAGGCGAAAACTATCGTTGCAAATCAACAAAGCGTAGTTATTCTCGGCTCTGGACTCCAGTAAACATTCCTGTCAAGTACTTCACAAGATGGCAGTTACTCCGTAGTATATATGAAACCTTGCCAAAAGACGTATAAATGAAAAAAATCATGAGAGTGTATGTACCGGATCAAAAGACCGGTGTCGAGAAAAGTATAACTGAACCAGATGAGATTGCAAAGATTCTCAGTAAGCCAAAGGCTGATCTGGATTTAGACTATGATGTCGGCCAAAACTTTAAGATGGGGACAAGTAAAGAATTAATAGGACAAACTGTAATTGTTGGCGATCTGGAAATGGTAATTCCTGAACACTAATAGTTGTGACATTCTATTCAGTTTAATAAGTACTCCCTAGTAAAATGTAAAACTATGTCAATGTTAAAAGACTTACACGAAAACACAGATCCGAGATTTAAACATTTAATCGGTAAGAAGGTTCGATTCATTCATAAGGATCACCCTCATTATGGGGTTTTACATTTTGCTGGGATAAATCAATTCTTGCACAATGAATTTCAAGTTACAGCAGGTCGTACTCCGTACTGGCCAGTTGACCCAAATACAATACATGAAGTAATAGGTAGGATAAATTAAATTATAACCAATATGAAACGCTTCAAAAATTGGATACAGTCTATACATGTGCATCATTATGTAGCATTTGATATGCTCAGAACGTCTATGAATACTGCTACAGTATATCGTAAATGTAGTAAATGTGGCAAACATAAAAGTAAGCAAATATATCTTATTGATACAGAGTATCCAACGATCGCGAATTCCTAATCCGATCTATATTAATCTCTTCAGTTTATTTACAGTCTAATGACTAATGTGTAAACTACTGTAGTATATTATACAGTATACAAAGTTGCGTAAGTTTACTCGGCTAAAGTATATGGAATATTTTTGCTTTAGATTTTTTACTGTCAGACTTAAGTATTATTTTAGCAATATCAAATTCAAACTAACTAAACTCGGTGTATGCAAGACATTAGTAAAATCGGAAAGAAAGAAGTTCTCGTAAGGGCTTTTTTTACTGAGCATCACGCGGGCGTAATTCCAATCGACTCAACTGTTCAACAGCTTTACTCGCAATTCATGGCTAACACCGAGAATGCAGAGGTAAGCTATGGTTTGTTTAATGGGGTCGTCAAAAAGTTACGTCGCGGTTTTAATGTAGTAACACCAACCTCCAGAAACCAAACCCCTCTGGGTGAAGGTATCGTTGAATCGGATGATATGGAAATGGAAGCTGCTGAACCTGCAACAGTTATTGAAATTGGGAGAATGGCATTCCCAAATTTCAAATTGTTCAAAACCAATAGCCTCATTGACAAGCTTATGTCCGATCATACTGAGGATGGTGGTATTTATTCAGGAACTGCAAATGTTGTAGTTGGAGAATCCGGAGTTGGAAAATCTACTGTAATGCTTCAGATTCTTGCTGAAATCAAAGAAGTTCAACCAGATGCAAACATCCTGTATATCTCTTCTGAGATGACACGCAATGATTTGTTTTTCTTTTATGCAAAAATGCCGATTATCGGAAACGTACCGACCTTACTTCTTATGGACTACATCCTTGGTAGATTTGATCTGGTTCTAAAGAATACAATCAACAGCGATGACTATGACATTATCCTCCTCGATTCTTATCAAGACACTATCGTGAAGATGGCAGACGTTCTTGGTTGGAAGAGTACTCGTGCTGCAACATGGTTGACCAACATGCTTATCGATGCTGCAGATAAAAAAGGTAAGGCGATCTTTGCCATTCAGCATCTTACTAAAGGTGGTCAGTATGTTGGTTCGACTTATCTAAAACACGCAACAACTGCAATGATTGAGATGAGGTTTGACGATTCAGGTCGTCGATACATTGAATTCTCAAAAAACAGACGTGGCGGATCAGCAATCAACAAGAAACTGTATTACTCCCTAGTGAACGGTAGACTTGTTTGGGACGAACAGACTTGGAATCAAGACATTATTGCTACGTCATTAGCGAATGGTGAAGACCTTCGTAAACATGAACTCGATCGAAAATTCTCAGAATTATTTCTTTCAGTCAATCGTCAGTCTACCGATGAAGTTTCTGAAGTTGAGGAACCTGATGAGATTGGAATTTAATAACACCTAACAAATATTATATGATTGGAAACGACGAATTTCAAAATATCAGAGAGGAACTGAATGGAAAGGACCCTCTGATCAAGCGTGTCAAATTGAGAGACATTAAGCTTGATGACAGATCAATTGATCGAGGTATCATTATACTGAATGGTCATGAGGTACCAGTAACAAAGAGTTTCTTTAACCGCCTTGGACAGGTTGTAAGTCTCAATGTTGCACTGTTGAACAGAATGCAAAAGAACCAGGACAAAGAAGTTCAAATCAAATTGCTTGAATCAGTTAAAGCATATGCCGAAACTCGTGATGGTGAGAAAGACTTCTTTTTGATTGGCGATCCGAACTTGCACAAGATTACAAACATTGTACTTGCAGATCGCTACAGTCGACTCACCAATGAAACTCTGTTTCAGACAACAGAAATTCTGATGAATGAAATTCCAGACCTCACGATTGAATCAATTGACCAAGATTCTGGAAATCTGAGTATTAATCTGGTTCACACTCACCAACAGGGATTTGACCGACTCGGGCCAGACGAAATCTTTCGATTCGGGAT